>NZ_JBMVJC010000005.1:0-94653 GCF_049893385.1 Streptococcus sp. VTCC 12905
CCAAGCGCAAGGGAGTATGATGATTGCTGCAATGAATTTTGGAATGTAACACCTTATGTTATTAAAGGATTGTGCCGCAAAGAGATACTGTTTGCAATCGATCATCTGAACCAGATTCTACGGTTTGAACTACTTAGGATGATGTCGTGGAAGGTTGGGATAAAGACAGAATTTTCATTAAGTGTTGGGAAAAATTATAAGTATATTAACAAATACATTGATGAAGATCTATGGAATAGATTATTATCTACATATCGCATGGATTCCTATGAAAATATTTGGAAGTCATTATTTATATGCCACCAATTGTTCAGGGAAGTGTCCAAAGAGGTAGCAGAACTACTGGGGTTTGATTATCCAGAGTATGGTAAGAACATAACAAGATATACCGAGGACATGTATAAAAAATATGTTGAAAATGACTATTTTTAAAGATTAGCAAAGATTATTAACCATAAGCAAGGGGTGTAAATGTATGGAAAGTACTGATGTTATAAATGAAATTAGAGGTATATTACCTCGTAACTCAATTGGAAAATATGATTTACTAACTATTTTTACACATAAAACCGTTTTTGATAAAATTGTAAAAGTACTATCATTGGATTTTCAAAATAAAGTAGATTATGTGGCTGCCCCAGAAGCAATTGGATGGATACTAGGCACTGCCATAGCCAAAGAACTTGGAGTGGGGTTTATTGGAGTAAGAAAAGGTGATAAGCTGCCATACGCAAAAGAAGAGATTATTTCGACACATTTTACCGACTATTCAGGTCAAGATAAAAGCTTTGAAATATCTAAGAGTTCTATTGTGAGGAACAAAAGAGTTTTGATTGTAGATGATTGGATAGAGACAGGTTCTCAAATGAAGGCTTTAATAGCTTTGTTAGAGAAATTGGATTGCAGCATTATTGGGTTGGCTACTATTGGGATTGATATAAATGAGGTTACTCAAAAATGGATAGACAGCAGTTTTGTAGCTTATATTGGCTCAAACATATAATAAACCGAAAGAAAATCTTGAATCAAAATTTTGGATGGCGTTAATTTACAATACAACGAAAGATGTTTACTCTTTTTTTATAAATTTTAAGAGGCGTTAAAAAACAGTTTTCAGACGAAAGGAGATCGAAGTTGAGTATAGATTTAAGTAACAAAAAAATTCCGAAAGAAGCAATTCAAGCATTAAAAACTATAGCGGAACTACTTGATAATATGTTAATTGGGGTGTATTTGTATGGTTCGGCAGTAATGGGTGGTTTACGTATGAATAGCGATGTAGATATTTTGGTAATAACAAATCAAAGTTTATCTGAAAAAACTCGAAGGAATCTTACAAATAGGTTAATGCTTATATCTGGGAAAATAGGAAACATAAAAGATATGAGGCCTCTTGAAGTTACGGTCATAAATCAAAAGGATATTGTCCCTTGGCATTTCCCCCCCAAATATGAATTTATGTATGGCGAGTGGCTAAGAGAGCAGTTTGAAAAGGGAGAAATTCCTGAGTCGACTTATGATCCGGATTTAGCAATACTTTTAGCACAACTAAGAAAAAATAGTATTAACCTTTTGGGACCAAAGGCAACAGAAGTAATTGAGCCTGTGCCAATGACAGATATTCGAAAAGCAATTAAAGAATCGTTGCCCGGGTTGATAACTAGCATTAAAGGTGACGAACGCAATGTGATTTTAACTTTAGCCAGAATGTGGGTGACAGCATCTACTGGTGAAATCAGATCAAAAGATCTGGCAGCTGAATGGGCAATACCTCAATTACCTTATGAGCATGCCATTTTACTTGACAAAGCAAGAAAGGCTTATCTAGGAGGGTATATTGATAAGTGGAAAGGAATGGATTCTGAGGTGACTGAACTCGTTAATAATATGAAGAAGTCTATAGAGTCTTCCCTTAATCTCTAAAAGGCTGGTGTTGAGAATTCCATTGATAGGTTCTCTCATACCGAAATTTCTTAAAATGGTCAAAAACCGCTGGATATGTTCCCGTCTACCGATAGTTCCAAAAATGCTGCTGATATGTTTCCACAGACGGGCAAAGTAATATGACATCAATGCCATCAACTCGAGCCATGTGGAATGCGTAACATTGATGTCAAGGGTGTAAGCCTTGAACTTACTGGGTTTGCAGGATTATACTTATCTTGTCTACTCGACGTATAGTTTTAAATGCGTCCGCGGGAACATATCGATGGATAGAAAAAGAACCGAAAAATGAAGTAGGGTCGAGTTGATAGAATAGATAACGTCATAGAGTTGTGGAGATAGGATAGATGTAAAAATTGGTGATATTGAATTTAATATATTGAGCTGACCGCTGATCAGGAGATGAATTCTCTTGATTGGCGGTTTCGTTTTATTAATAGCTCATAAAAAATCAATTTATTGAGAATGATGTTATCATTTAGAGTGAGCAAAAAGAAACTTGACAAAGTTAGTATCTTGCAATATAATATACCTGTATATTGCATTGCAAGATACTAAATGGGAGGTTTTATTATGATTCCTTCACAAATGTTAAAAGGTGTGTTAGAAGGATGCATTTTAGAGATAATCCGAAAACAAGAGACTTATGCATATGAAATCTCGAAACAGTTAGAGCGATATGGATTTGGAGAGATATCTGAAGGAACAATATATCCTATTATTTTGCGCCTACAGAAAAGTGAACTTGTGAAAGCTACTTTACAAGACTCTAATAGCGGACCGAAGCGCAAATATTATCATTTAACTGAGAAGGGGGTTATTAGTCTAAGTGAATTTAAAGTTAACTGGCAAGAACTAGATCATGCGGTTAATCAATTATTTATGGGAGGAAAAGAACATGAATAAATTAGCAAAGGAATTATTAAAGAAAAATAATAATAGGGAAAAAGCGATATTTGATGAAAACAAAGAAATTTATACAAATATGATTGTCTACTTACGGGGTTCTGATTTATCAGAGTACAATCAAGAAGTTGTAAGAGGAGATATTATTGAACTAATTATTGATGGTCAGCAACGAGGCGATAATATTGAAAAAGTCATGGGAGGCAGATATAAGGAAATCTGTGATCAGATTATCGAAGCTATGCCTAAGAAGACAAAAAAAGATAAGGTGATGGATTTTTTAGATATGTCTCTTCATGCACTATGGGTTTTAGGTGTTATTTCTTTAGCTAAAAACTTTATAATTAGCTTAATTTCAAATAAAGCTGGGTTTGAGTTTATCTTAACCGTTGGGGATATTATAAATGGACTTGCAATTATCCTTATAGCAAATGTGATTGTATTGTATATTACTAAAACAGCATTTGGTGCAAAGAAAGAAAAAAAAGTAGTTTCTTTTTTAAAAGCGTGGTTTATTGCTGCAGCTGTTTTGGCAGCTATGATATTGAGTAATGTATACTTTAGAACCATTGCAGTGAATATTTCTTTATGGTTAGCAGCAATAACTGTCATATTGATTTTTGTTATTTGGAAAATTATAAGTGAAAGAGCGTAAATGAGATTTTCTTAATTTGATTTTGCTAAGTCGACGCGTTCCCGTCTACCGTAAGTGCAAAATTTGCGATAGATATGTTTCCGAGAACGGACATATCTCAAATGACATTTATTCTGTCCTCTCGTGCCATATAGAAGTAGTCGGTTTGTTAGAAAAACGCATTTAGGTTGTCCAGCTTGCTTACCTGTTTTCTGGCAAGCTGCTTCAAAGGTCCACTGGACCTTTGAACTCCCAAATACGCTTCATGTGGAGTGCGTAGTATTGATGTCAAGGGTGAATAAGTAAGAGTGTAATAAGATAAGCAAATAAGGGCTTTCCGTGGTTTGAGGTCTGGTTCTAAGCCGGAAGGATAATCACGGTTTTTTGCTTTGAGGGAAGTTATCTAAGATTGGTGAAATGCGAAATTTGTTCATTAGTAGATTAATTGATGTGATGAGTTGATAAGATAGTTGTCTAAATAATTGTGAGTTGACAAGATAAATGTTAATTTTAAGTGACAACAAACGATGAACAAATAATAGACGAAATTATAGATTCTTATATTCAATTACCTGCTCGTGGAGGCAGACAACAAAGACAAGAGAAAACACATCAAGAGTGGAAACGAATTCTACAAAGAGAAAGTCGCAATGGGTTCGGTCAAAATTCTGTTCTTGTTCATCGTGCCATTAGAACGTCAGGGAAAGCGTATTTATCTACAAAACAGGTATTTGTTTCAACTAAATTTGTTGTATATACAATGTCAACTTACGAGGAAGCATTGTTGCTGTCTACTTGGATGACAACCATTTTTTATCAGTTGATTTGTGAAGTAACATCTAAAGACCAAGAAGGAATGAGGAAGATGGAGGTTGCTGATATTAATACTACTTTTATTCCTCAACTTGATATGATTTCTTTAAATACCCGGAATCGAATAAATGAAATAAAAGATGAAATCGTATTTCTTAATTTAAAGAATCCCGAAATTAGGTTGAAATATGATAATGATGCAAAATACTATGTTTATTTATACAAGCATTTCGCTAATATTAAGGCTGTGGTCCATACTCATAGTACTAATACGGTCGCCTGGGCACAAGCCGGACGTTTTTTACCTGTATATGGAACAACACACGCTAATACTTTTTATAGCGAAGTGCCGATTACGCGTCATCTAACAAATGAAGAAGTCACAGAATCTTACGAATGGAATACTGGCAAAGTCATTGTGGAAGCCTTTGAAAATCAAAACCTTGATCCCTCAGCTATTCCCACAGTGTTAGTCAATGGTCATGGTCCTTTTACATGGGGAACCACTACGCAAAAAGCCATCGAAAACAGCTTGGTTTTAGACGAATGTTGTCAAATGGCACAGATGACTAAATCCGTTCGTTCAAACGCAGAAAAATTACCTCAATATGTGCTCGATAAACATTATTATCGCAATCACGGTGCTAATGCGTATTATGGACAAAATTAAATCTAAAATATTAATCGTAAATAAAATACAAAAACATGAAATAACAAGTTTTTACAAACGACAACAATAGCATAATTAATAAGATGGGACTGGAAAGAAACAATCGTGTCTATCTGGTCTCATATTTATTTTAATAAATTGGTTAAACTTTTCACAAATTCATTGCGAGTCCACCAGCTTTGTGATAAAATTAACTTATAAGAAAAGGGGAGTGTTTTCATGAGAGAAAAATTTTTAGCAAAAGATTATGTTAATAATGACTATAAAGATATCGTATTCAATCGTCGTTCATGCCGTCGATTTGACCCTAGTCAAAATATCAGTCGTGATGAAATCGTCGAAATGTTAGATGAAGCGACAATTACACCATCCGCATGTAACTTACAATCATGGCACTTTGTCGTCGTTGATAATGAAGAAGCTCGTAACAAAGTCAAAGCAGTCACGATGCCGTTTAACTATCCCCAATTAGAAACAGCACCAGTTACAATCTTTATATTAGGCGATACTCAATCACATAAAGTTTATCGCGAAGTTTGGACCAAAGTGTATGAAGAGGGCAAAATTACCAAAGAAAAATTAGACGCCATCTTCAATTCATTTTTACCAATGTATGAGAAAGCTGATCGCGACTTTTTAATTAAAGATGCTACCATAGACAGTTCAATGTTAGCAATGCAATTATTATTGGTTGCTAGAGCACACGGATATGAAGCGAATGCATGGGCAGGCTATAATTCAAAAGACTTAGTTGCAACTTTAAACCTTGATAATGAGCGTTTCGTGCCTGTTATGGCAATTTCAATTGGTAAACCAGGCGAAGAACCACTTGAATCAGAACGTTATGATGTGAATTCTAAAATTAACTTTCTAGCATAAAAATTGGCTCTTTGTCAAGAAGTGTTGATAGTGTATTTTTCCAGTTGCATGCAGGCTAAATTTCACAATCTATCAAGCAGTAGCTGGGAACCAAAAGGTTCCTAAGCTGCTGTTTTTGTTTCTAGTAATTTATATTCAATGAAGATGCGGTTTCGGAAATTAGAAAAGTTGCGATAGCCCTAGGCTGTCCGCTTGATGACCTTGATTTTATTATTAATCCCTTCCACTAATCCGTTTGAATAGTCGTAGCTCAGTGCGTTTACAATAGCTCTTTCGGATTGGCGGAATGTCTTCAAAGCTTGGTCCATCTTGGCAGAAAGCCCCCGTTGTTTCTCATGAATGAAGGACCGAAACAAATTCGGTTTCCGGTGCGTAACCGTAAAGACGATTGTTTGGTAGGCATTATAATTCAGGCGGAGACTCTCGTCCAAAGAAAGAATATAATCGATGATCCCCCGTTCCGTCACCGTTCCCTTGAAAAGTCTATGATAACGGTATTCTGTGCCATTCAACAGTTCTTCTTTTTTCAGAATCAATTTCCAATCTCAGTTAAAGAGAGAATGGATCAACAGGTTCAAAATTAGAGACTATCAACAGGCAAATCGCCTTGTTTTTGAATATGTCGAGGCTTTTTACAATACAAAGAGAATTCACGGTTACTGCGGATATATGTCACCCAATGATTCTGAATCTTTATATGAAAAAACAAAAGATAGCAGATTACAATTAGCCGGCTAATTTGAGGACTTTTTTCTCATTTTAATTTGTACTAAATCTTGACATAGGACCATTAATATGTTAATGTAAATAGTGAAGATAATTATAGAATTTAGAAAGGAGTCTTGTTTTGATTACGAAAAATGAGAATGGATTTGGTTGGGGGAGTCTGCTGTTGGCAGTGCTGTTCTTTATTGCCGGCTGGACCGCCCTCAACAATCCGCTGACCACTTTGATTGCTATGGGGCTTATGTTTGGGGTGATTGCTATCGTACAGGGGGGTTCAGCCCTGATGTACTACTTTGAGCTGAAAAAGGTGCTGCCCGGTAATCCTTGGTACTTGATCTTGATTGGCGTATTGGACTTGCTGGTTGGCCTTTATCTGGTGTTCAATCCGGCTGTCAGTGTGACGTTCCTGCCGATGTTGTTTGTGAGTTGGTTACTCATCGACTCCATCATGAACATTTTCCTGGCCTTCCGCTTGAAGGATAGCCAGAGGAGCTGGTTCTGGGTGCGACTCACCTTGGGCATCCTGGGGGTCGTGATCGGGTTTGCCTTGGCGGGGAACTTGTTAGCCGCCATCATTTCCGTCACCTACTTGATCGCGGTCTACTTCTTCACCGGCGCCATCATCAAGCTGATTGACGCGTTTGTCTAGTTGGCTTCTTCGGCTCTTTGTCAAATAGGACTGATGGCTCAATTATGGTCCGTATCACAAGAAATAGCTTTTTCTTGTGATACGGACTTTTTTGTTATTTTATTTTGATTAACCCGTTCGTTAAGAAAATTCTGGTTCGCATATTGTCATAAGATCTGAAGCCATAAGAGACTCGTTTTAACGTTTTGATGTGGGTGTTTTTCGCTTCAATTTTTCCATTGGAATAAGGGTAAATAAGGCCATTCCGAATGCCTACTTCATGATTGTCTAGGTTTTGAATGGCATGCCGGAATTCGGGATTTATCTTGTCTGACATTGATCTAATGATATCGAAAAATAAACCAGCATCCTTCTCTCTAAAAGCGTTTGTGATGTCATGAAATACTTGATAGGCTTCTTTTAATGGTTCAGAATAGCTCAGAAGCCGATCAATGACCATGGCTTCTGTTAGATAAGGGTACTTTGGTGCTCGGAAGCTTCGCCATGTTTTATATTCCGAAATATCAATGTTTTGGCGATTTTTTATCAATCGTTTCCAATTACTTTTTATTTTTCTCCCTCGAGTAGCCTATTGACCGCCTCTTGAAATCAAACGCTTGGCTTCAAGGGCTCTGAAGCTATTAAATGCAGTATTAATATTATTATTTGTCAAATTAAGCGAGACAACTGCTCTTCATTTACATAACTCAAAAAGACTTCCAATGGTGTCTGGTAGTTCAGTGATTTTCTGGGTATATGATTTCTTTTTGAAGCCACAGAGGAGATGAAATCCTGATTGACTTGATTGAAATCCATTTCTTTCGGTAGGCCATCTTTTCGAAGGAGACCATTTGAGTGTTCGTTTAAACCTCCTTGTGATGGTGTTCCTGGGTCTGCGAAATAAATAGCTATATCATTCGTATTACTGATATTTTTCCAATTTGAGAACTCTTTACCACAATCGAAAGTAATCGATTTAAAGAGACTTTTAGGAACCGATTGAAACCAAGTATTCGTTGCTTTTTCAATATCGATTGCTTTACGACCTTCAGGTTTCAAAGCAATAATGACTTTTGAAAGGCGTTCAACGAGGGTGATGACGGCACTTTTATGATTGACACCGACAATCGTATCGCCTTCTAGATGCCCGAACTCTGTTTCAAAAGAAGCATAATCCGTTTCTCGCTCAGCGATATTTCGTTTGAATGCTTGTTTTCCACGACGTTCTTGATGACAGTTTGGTTTTCGTTTCCCTTGCATAGGTAACTTACTTTGATCAAACTCACCATTTTTAAAACGACGATATAAGGTACGGACAGAATATGAAAAGGAACGAATGAACGGCATAACCGTATGCTGCGAGAATTTATCCCAAAGGGAGTCACTTTGCGTCCATTGTCCTATCCTCATTTACTGGCAGTAACCAATACGATCAACGACAGACCGAGAAAAATAATGGATTATGCAACACCTGCAGAACACCTTCAGGAAGAACTCGCAGTTTTACAAGCCGCTTAAGGTGTTTCGTTGATTCCCTATCCTCTTGGAGTAGAAACACCAACGATTCACCAAAAAAATGGTAAGGGATGAAAACACGCCCTACCGATAATGGCTTCAAACCGTTGGTAACACTGGATTGTTGAGTAATTCGCTGTCTATAAAGGTTTTTGTGAAAAGGGAAAATCCGTAGAGATCCTGAGATTTAAGCTCTTTCATGACTATTTTGCATTTGAAGAAGATGACCAAAATAACAAGCGAAAAGTGCTAAAAAAGTATTTTAATGTTTCAGTAGTGGTTGACTTAGTTAGTGGAGACACAAGAAAGTAAGGACAGTTAAGAATCAGCAAGGATTAAAATACTTGCTGATTTTTGCATTTATACTTTAAGACTTGTCAAAAGGACAAGTCAAGAATGGTGATTTTGATAATTCTAGAATGGCAAAAATGAAAAGTCTAGACTTGTTAAAAAGACAACCTAACTATATAGAGTATAGTTAGATTGATAGAGTTATTTAATCTTCTAAAAACTTTTTTAAAATAGCGAACCAAGCGGGTCATATTTTAACTGTTATATATAGGGGGTTTAAGTAGTCCTATTAGAATAAAGAAAGTCTTGGTAACAATTTTAAAGGAGGAAGAATAGATGGAGGACATATTAGAATATAGCATTCAGCTTGCCATGCCCAGGCAATTATTAAGTGAAAAGCTAATAAACAAGCAAGAATACTTTAAGCTTAAAAAGCTTCTTATGGAAAGACATAATATTTCTTCAGATTTGACCTGCTAAATTTAACTAGTCGCGGTTGAAAAGTATTGTATAGAAGAATACAAAAGTGAGGTGAGATTATGAAGAAGGTAGAAGTAATAAAAAGGGAAGGTCTTTTAAACGGTAGAAGAAATGGAATAGAGCTATCATTTTATATAGAAGAGAACCCTTCCAAGCTAGACTGTAGATACTCTGAGTCTAATGATTAAGCATAGCAGATGAGATTGATAACCTGCGTGAAAAACGTCAGACCCTTCTTGTAGAAGATGCCTCCCTTAGTGGCAAGAACGAGCGAATCAATGAGCTGATTGAATTTATCCGCACCAATAAATATCGGACTTTACTATATGATGATACTCTTGTAAGGAAGATCATCCAAAATGTTACGGTCTAGGGTGACCACTTTGTAATATACTTGAAATCAGGCATTGAAATTAAAGTATGAAAAACTGAAGTAATTTTTTACAAAGAAAAGCACATCGAGATTAAATGACCGATGTGCTTTTCTTTAGTTTACTCAACATCAATAGTAATGCTAATGACCAATGTGCTTTTTCTTTAGTTTACTCAACCTCAATTGTAATGCTATTGTTTGGTTTTTCTTCTTTCGGAACAATAATTTTTAGTACTCCATTTTCAAGTTTTGCTTTAATAGCATCAGGTTTGGAATCTTCTAAATAAATTGAACGGCTCATAGAATTATAACGTCTCTCTTTGTGAATATAATTCTTTTCCTGTATTTCATTGGTTTCGTCTCTAATGATAGAAATTGTTAATTTTCCATCATTAAGTTGAAGATTGATGTCTTTTTTATCAACACCAGGCATTTCAGCTTCAATGAGGTACTCCTTGCCATTATCTTCGACATCCACTTTAAAAGTGTCGTAAGAGAGTGTTCGTCTGAATGGCCAATCATTTGAAAAAAAGTCATCAAGTAAGTTGTAGAAGTCACCACTACCAGTGTTTGTAGATAGTTCTTTGTTTTTTCTGTTAAAAGGTACTAATCCAGCCATAATGATCAACTCCTTTTTATAACGTTTTATTAGCACTCTATTGTGTTAAGTTCTAATTATTATATATCATAAAAAAACAATTATGTCAATATATTTTTTAATTTTTTTTTGAATTTTATTATTTTTGCGTAATGTAATTTAAGATATATAATTTTATATTTGAAAAATTTGAAACTTATTATTCTAAATAGATTAAAATTAAAGCATGAAAAAATTGATACTGATAGTAAATGAATATAGAGCAGAGTTAGGGGGTTTGTTTTGGCTTTACAACCATGATAATATTGCTGAATCTGTTGCATTTATCAACCAAATAGGTTTATAATATTATTATCGTAAATTTGGAGATGCTGTATGACTACGGCAGAAATGATTAAAGAACTGTGTGAGCAAATGAATATAAGTGTTTCCGAACTTGCTAGACGTATTGGCCAGACTCCACAGAATTTCAATAAAAAATTACAACGAGAAATAATAACCTTGGATGAGTCGAAAGCGATTGCAGATGTGCTTGGTGTCAAATTTGAGCAGTCTTTTATTTTACCAGACGGGAATGAAATAAAGACAGGTAACGAGTAAAGGAGGCAATCAATTTATGAATTAATAAAAAGAACTGGAAGCACTTGTATAAAAAATTGTCTAAATATAAAACAATATAGATAAAAGGAATTAATAATTATTTTCAATTTATCAAAAAAAAAAACATATATGAATAGGAGTATAAAAATGAAAGAAAGAAAAAAAGCAATTATAAATATATTACTATTATTTTTAACACTTGTAATAAATGCCCTCGGAGCCCTCGGCCTAATCAATGGCTATTCACAAAAAGAGGTATCTGACAGATATTTGACCCTGATAACTCCAAGCCCAACTACATTCAGTATTTGGAGCATAATTTATATTCTTGTAATTTTATCATGTATTTTAATGGTAATTAGAAGTGATAATGATTACTATAAAAACGTTATAAATAGAATTACTTCGCTCTTCCGCTTTTCCAGTTTATTCAACATACTATGGATCATATCATTTTCTTATCTACAATTAGAATTGTCAGTTATTTTTATTGTTGCCTTTTTATTTTCGCTATCATTAATATTAGAAAAATTATTATCAATAAAATCTAAAGGGCATTTTATAATACCTTTATCATTTGGACTGTATGCCGGTTGGCTTTTTATAGCAACAGTTGTAAACATATCTGCAACTTTGGTTAAACTCAACTGGAATGGATTTGGAATATCTGACACTTTGTGGGCTTTTACAATCTTAATAGTAGCTGTAGTGATTGTATTTCTAATCAACGTAAAAAATAAAAACGCTGTATTCCCTTTACCGATAGCCTGGGCTTATTTTGGAATCAATAATTTTCTTAAATCAAGCCAAGGCTTTTCGGGGTCGTATCCTATATTAGAAAAAGCATCTATAGTAGGGATGATTTTACTTATAATGATATCAATTTTTAGATTTTATAAAAACAATTACAAAATTATTCCTACCACTTAAACTTAGTTTTTCTATTAACATATTTAATAAGATAATAAAATACAAGCCTAAACGAATAGGCATAGGAGAGCAACGTGGGAAATTCTGTTTTATGGATAAGAAATGATTTTAGATTTCATGATAATACCGCGCTAGTTAGTGCTATCAATGACATAAAAGATAATGAAAATCTTATATTTATATATCATTTAGATCCTGAGCTAATAAAGATTGAAACGACAAGTTATGCTTATTTTTTTTCTTCGTTGAATAGCTATTATGAAAGTTGTTTAAAAAAAGGTCTGGATATTTATTTTTTATATGGAGAAATTTTAACTTGTTTTGATACACTTCTCAATGAATTTAGTAACATAGACAAAATATATTATAATATTATTGAATGCGGATATGGGAAATCTCAAGAACAAAAGTTGAATAGATTCCTAAAAAGAAAAAACGTTGAAGTTTTCTCATTTTATGACCATCATTTACACTCAGCAAACAAAGTATTGAAAGAGGACAATTCTCATTATAAAGTTTTTACACATTATTATAATAAATGGATGAGTAGCAAAAAACCTGAAGAACAGAATATTGATTATGCTAAACTATCTGAGATTATATTAAGCGATTTCAGTAAAAAAGATCCTATTGGTAAAGAAAAGTTTATTGAATTAAGAAATCTTTTGAATAATGACTTTTCTATGTTTACAGGAGAAGAGAAGGCTAGAGAATGCCTTGCTGATTTTATGAACGCTAAACTTTGTAGTTACAACGAAAATAGAGAATATCCGTTTCTTGATGGAACAAGTCATTTATCGCATTATTTAACAACAGGTCAGTTGTCTGTCAGAGAAGTATTCAATGCTGCAACAATGATGCCTTTTTCTCTGGGACAAGAAATATTTATTAAAGAGCTAGCCTGGAGAGATTTCTATAATATGATATATTATTTTCATCCAAATCAGCACAATGAAGAGATAATTGAAAAATATAGATATATTAATTGGGAATATGATGAGGAAAATTTTATAAAATGGAAATCCGGACTAACTGGATTCCCTTTAATAGACGCAGCAATGCGCCAACTTAGAGAAGAAGGTTGGATGCACAATCGTCTTAGAATGATTACCGCTTCTTTTTTAATTAAAGACTTACTGATTGACTGGAGGCTAGGCGAAAAATATTTTTCTGAAATGCTCATAGACTATGATATTGCCTCTAACATTGGCGGGTGGCAATGGGCTGCATCTGTAGGAACTGATGCAGTCCCTTACTTTAGGATTTTTAACCCAATCACTCAAAGTAAGAAGTACGATCCTGAAGGTAAGTTTATAAAAAGGTATGTAAAGGAATTGGAAGATATTCCAACACAATATATACATGAACCCTTTAAATTTAAGAAACAACTAGAAGAAAACTACGGTATTGATATAAAAAAATTGTATGTAAGCCCTATCGTAGATCATAAAACGCAAAGACAAAAAGCGTTAGAAATGTTTAATATATAAATATTTGGAGGAAATGAAGTGAAACCAAAAATCTTAATAAGTAAGTGTTTAGGTTTTGATAATTGCAGATATGATGGTTCTATTGTACAATTCAATCTATTAGATAAAATGAAAGATCAAATTGAATTTATTCCACTGTGCCCTGAGATAGAAATTGGTTTAGGATTACCAAGAGAAAGTCTGCGTTTAATTAAAGTGCAAGACGGTATAGAATTAGTTCAACCTAAATCTAAAAAATATTTAACGTATGATATGAAAAAATATTCCCAAGAGATTCTTAAAAATATTTCCGATATAGATGGAATTATATTAAAAGGACGATCACCATCTTGTGGGATAAAAGATGTTAAAGTATACTCGGGTATGGAAAAATCTCCTGTAATCGGAAAAAGTATGGGTTTATTTGCGGCTGAAATGGAAAAGCATTTCCCTTATTTGCCAATTGAAGAAGAAGGGAGATTAACAAACCTGATAATAAGAGAGCATTTTTTTACAAAACTATATGCGATTTTTAATTTTAAAAAAATGGCACAAAATAAATCTATAAAAAAATTAGCGGATTATCATGCAAAAAATAAATATTTATATTTTGCTTATAATCAAACATTAAAAAACAAATTAGGGTTAATTGTTGCAAATCATGAAAAATTAGAAGCAAATATAGTGTTAGATAATTACTTTAAAGAAATGGTAAAATTATTTTCGAACCTACCTTCTAAAAAGAATTACATTAATGCTTATCAACATATATTTGGGTATTTTTCGAAATTCGCGAGCAAAGAAGAAAAAGTGTTTATCTTACAATTAATGGAAAAATACAGAGATGGAAAGATCGACAAATCTGCCATAGCGAGTATTTTAAAAGTTTACTCTATAAAATATAATATTGAATACTTGTTAGGACAAACTATATTCGAACCGTTTCCAGAAGAATTACTTTCACTAAATGATAGTGGTAAGCTTTAAGATGTCTCAGGTTAGAAATACAAAATTTATACAGAAAAATAAATGAAATCAGTTCAGAATGCTATTGTTAATATCTCTTTATACTTTTGACTCAAGGATGTTTGAACTACGCAACACCCTGTGATGAGATATAGTACAGATGTCTCTTAACCATAGGAGGTAACCCTCAGTTGGTAGAGCAGATTCTCCTGTTAATCCAATAGCTGATGAAATATCTCCTGATGAGAGTTTTAACAGATTCAACTTTCATTTTAGTGGTATCATAGCGATTATAGAGAAGTTCCTCTTTCAGCCTTGCCCACATGCTTTCGCATTGTGGATTATCATGGCATCTGCCACCTACACTATTCATACTTTGGAGAATGCCATATTTACGTATTTCTTTTCGGTAGAGCTCACTAGTGGAGTGCTAACATTAAAGTAGAGTCATGAAACTCACCAAATATATGTTATTATCAAAGCACATAGAAAGGTGAGAACAACATGCAATATGAAAAATCATTTAAAGAACAGGCCGTTAAACTTTTTGATAAAATCGGCGTAAAAGCAGTTGCAAATCAACTGGAATTCCTTACTATACTATTCCACTTGGAGAAATCAGCGAAAAAAATATGGAGCAGATACTTATGTTGGCAGTGGCCATAAAAGAATATCTGCGGATAACAAAGAGCAGCGTATTTTGGATCTGGAAAAAGAAAATGCGTAACTCAAACATTCCAATGAGATCTTACAGGAGCCACTCGGTTTTTTCGCCGTACGCCGAAAGAAGTAAGAGCTCATCAGCGCTACCTTTTCATCTATGCTAGACTGTAGATACTCTGAGTCTAATGATTAAGCATAGCAGATGAGATTGATGAGCTGAGAGACAAGCGACAGATCCTCTTAGTAGAAGATGCCTCCCTCAGTAGCGAGAACGAGCGAATCAATGAGCTGATTGAATTTATCCGCAAGAACAAATTCCGCACCTTAGAGTACGATGATAAGCTTGTAAGGAAGATGATCGAGAGTGTTACAGTCTATGAAGGCCACTTCGTCATAGCCTTCAAATCTGGTATTGAAATTGAAATATGAAAACCAGAAGTAAATAGCCCATGACTCTACAGTAGAGTTGTGGGTTTTCTTTGCTTGTTGACAATAATAATATTTTAATAACTATTGTGCTTATCAACCAAATGGGTTTATAATATTCTTAGCGTAAACTTGGAGGTGCTGTATGACTACGGCAGAAATGATTAAAGAACCGTGTGAGCAAATGAATATAAGTGTTTCCGAACTTGCTAGACGTATTGGCCAGACTCCACAGAATTTCAATAAAAAATTACAACGAGAAATAGTAACCTTGGATGAGTTGAAAGCGATTGCAGATGTGCTTTGTGTCAAGTTTGAGCAGGCATTTATTTTACCAGGTGGGAATGAGATAAATATATCTAATGAATAAAGGAGGCGGTCTAATATAATGATTAGTCCGGAAAGTTACTATGAAGAGTATCTCAAAGGAAAGACAAAGGAAGAAATAATGACCGCCATCCGAGGACTTAAGCAAGAAATACGACGTCTAAAAAGTACACTGGAAAATCCTGACTATGATGACAACGCAATTATTCATCCGGATAGGTTTACCTACATTTACTGAACTCGTGGGTACTTGGAAAAAGCTAAAGAGACCTTTAGAGAGAATATGAAAGGGGCATTCAAATGAAAAAAAAGGATTTGATGCATGAAATTAAAAACCAATGTATAGAAAAACAAGGGTATCACGATGTTACTCACACTCATCATCAAGGACATGAGTCAGCTTCACACGCTTCATGTATCACTGTAGTTCCGATCTTTAATCATTTAGAAGGAGAACAGATGGATGAAATTATGAAAGTAACGAAATCGACCTCTTTTAAAAAGGGTGAAGTAATTTACCGAGAGGGAGATATATCCGACTTGTTATATATTGTAAGTAAAGGGAAAATTCGAATTTACCGTTTGTCTGAATCAGGAAAAGAACAATTAGTGAGAATATTAAATCCAGGCGATTTCACTGGAGAGCTTGCCTTGTTTCGCGAATCAATTCAGGAAGCATATGCAGAAGCAATGAGTGATACCGATGTATGTATGATTAGTAGAAATGATTTACAAGAATTTTTATTAAAGTACCCTACTATATCTTTGAAGATTTTATCGGAATTCTCTAACCGATTAGAAACATCAGAAAAACAAATAACTAGATTTGCCACAGAGAAGGTAGATACTAGATTAGCACTGTTTCTTGCAGAATGCATGGAAAGCGGAGATGTTCCAATGGAAATTGAATTGCCAATGAGTAAGAAGGATTTAGCCTCTTATCTAGGAACTACTCCAGAAACTATTAGTAGAAAGTTAGCTGACCTAGAAAATGAAGGATGTATAAAACAAAAATCAGGTAGAAAGATTGAGATTTTGGATTTAGATGGATTGTTGTTGGTATAGATGTGATAATATAAAGTAAAATAGTAGTAAAAATTATTAAAACATTTAAAATAGACTAAACTTGATTTAGATCAATTTAATTTCGTTCAATCTATAGTATTATATTATCAAGATAAAGAAAAAATAAAACAAGAAAGAAGGAAAAAAATATGTCAAGAGAATTAAATTTTAATCAAGTAAAGGAAACTCATTTGAAAACATTAGCACAATATGTTCCAGTTGTAGCAAAAGTTCATGGAGGAAATCATCCAGAATTCTACCAGGTTCGTAAGGTATATGATGAACTTGCAAAGAAAGCAAAAGATGCGGGAGTAGAAAAGCCGGACTTAAAAGAGGAGTTTGTAAAATTACGTGAAATCACAGATAATTATACAGTTCCAGGTGATGTATGCGAAAGTTATGAAGCAGTATATAACATGTTAGCAGAATTAGATAAAGCATATGAAGCATACAAGTAAACAAACAAAGCAATGAAAAGATATAAATAATCTAATAGGGAGGAGTATGAATATGCAAAATTTTATATTAGGAAGAAAAAACCATATTACAATAGTAAGTGCAATTTTAATAATAATTGCATTTGTCAGTAAATTAGGCTTCGAAAACGAACAAATAGCCATATGGGCATTAGTAATTGCTTCAATTTTGGGAGTTTCACCTATTGCGATTCAAGCGTATCAAGCATTAAAAGTCAAAGTAGTTAGTATTGATGTTTTAGTTACCATTGCAGTTATCGGAGCCATTATAGTTAGAAACTACGAAGAATCAGCAATTGTTACATTTTTATTTCTATTTGGAGCTTTTCTAGAACAAAGGACACTTAATAAAACACGTTCTGCAATTAAAGAATTAACTCAAATGGCACCAGAAAGTGCCTTAAAACAAATGGAAAATGGTGAGTTTGAAGAAGTAGCAATAGATGAAGTTGATGTAGGAGATATTTTGCTTGTTAAAACGGGTGCAAAAATCCCAGTTGACGGTACAGTGTTAACAGGAGAAGGGCATATTAATGAAGCAAGTATTACAGGAGAAGCGGTTCCTGTAAGTAAAAAGAAAGATTCGAGGGTATATGCCGGAACAATTTTAGAAAATGGAACTATTCAAATCACTGCTGATCGTATAGGTGAGGATACTACTTTTGGTAAAATCATTGAGTTGGTTGAAGAAGCACAGGATTCAAAATCAGAAGCAGAACGTTTCATTGATAGATTTTCTAAATACTACACACCAGCTGTTTTAGTTCTCTCTTTTATTGTATGGATATTTTCAAGGGATATTGAACTTGCAATTACAATATTAGTTTTAGGATGTCCAGGAGCATTGGTAATCGGTGTACCGGTTTCAAACGTCGCGGGGATTGGCAATGGAGCACGTCATGGAGTCCTTCTAAAAGGTAGCGAGGTTATTAGTGACTTTAGCAGACTAGATACCATGGTATTTGACAAAACAGGCACATTAACAATAGGAAATCCCAAAGTAGCTGATAAAGAATTTTATACAGATAATATAGATGAAGTATTAGGGTATCTAGCAAGTGTTGAAAAGGAATCAGATCATCCATTAGCAAAAGCAATTGTAGAATATATTGGAGATATAAAATTATATACAGTTGAAAAAACAGATGTTGTAAAAGGTGGAGGAATTGTAGCTCATGTAGAAGGTCATAAAGTTGCAGTCGGTAATGTGGCACTAATGGAGCAAGAAAATATTCTTTTAAGTGAAAAAGCTCGTGCAGATATTGCCAGATTTGAGAAAAATGGAAATTCACTTGTTTTAACATCAGTTGATGGTGAATTAAAGGCATTGATGGGTATTCGAGATCAAATTCGCCCGGGTGTAAAAGATGATCTTAAACAGTTGAAAAAACTTGGTGTTAAAAATCTAGTAGTTCTTTCTGGTGATAACCAAGGAACAGTTGATTTAGTAGCACGTGAACTAGGACTTACAGAAGCTCATGGACATATGTTGCCAGAAGATAAAGCAACATATATTAAAGAGTTACAAGAAAAAGGTCAAATTGTGGCATTTGTTGGAGATGGAGTAAATGATAGTCCTTCACTAGCTCTAGCACAAATTGGAATTGCTATGGGAAATGGAACAGATGTAGCAATCGAAACTTCAGATGTTGTTTTAATGAATTCAGATTTCAGCCGCTTGCCACATGCACTAGGTTTAGCAAAAGCAACCGCTAATAACATGCTTCAAAATATTATTATTGCAGTAGGGGTTGTATTAGTCCTTCTTGCCAGCGTATTCTTTAGTGAATGGATGAACATGTCAATCGGTATGTTAGTACATGAAGCAAGCATATTAGTAGTTATTTTAAATGGTATGAGACTTCTTCACTATAAATTAAGAAAATAAAAATAAATAAAATTCTTGATGTAAATCAATTTATTATAGATATTAATAGTATATAATACAATTAACATAAACTAAAGGAGTGATAAAAAATGCAAAAAGCAACAATTCAGTTAGAAACATTAACATGTCCATCATGTATGCAAAAAATAGAAAATGGAGTTAAATCATTAGATGGAGTAAACAAAAATAACATAAAGGTGCTATTTAATTCAAGTAAAGTAAAAGTGGAATATGATGATGAAAAAGTATCTATAAAAGATATTGAAAACGCCATCGATAAATTAGGATATGAAGTTATAAAATCTCAAGTAAAAGCTTTATAAAATAAGAGGGAATAAGTTTAGTTTTAATGATATCAGATGCTGGTTAGTGTCATCTATGGTAAAGGACACGGTTACTAAGTTATAATGTCGTTGATATCTTCCCACACACGAAAGCCCACAGTGGATATATTCTCACAAAGAGAATTTCTGATAAAAATATTTTGGTTACTAGTTTTTGACAGCTATAACTTCCGCTCAAGCCATGTTGAGGTAGGTGGTTTGCTGGTGAAAGCCTAGAAACCTTTAAACGAAAGGGATAATGAAAAGCCTTGATTGTAAGGCTTTTTTTCTTTTGGGTGTGGAAATATCAAAGTGAGAAAATTTTAGGAATGAGTAGAAGTGATAGCTAGAGATTATCAGTTTTTATTTCCATTAACCTTGTAGGTACGTGTTTGTTTCCATTGACAAGGAGTTTGTGGGAATAGAAACGTACCCACCTTTAAATCGTTTTAATGATTGCCCCTGAAAGTCGTGGTAACAATTAAATATTAACTGTTAAAGGTTTTATAATCATTTTAAGAATTGAGGTAAATATGAACGATCAAGAACGCTTACTAACGAATTTTAACGTTTGCAATCAGGTGCTCATCTATCTAAGTTACAGTTAGCAGATGAGTTTGGAGTTAGTGAAAAAACAATACAGAGAGATTTTTCTCTATTAGGTCATTAATCAGTTGGGAGGTATCGTATACTTGAAACATGCGATTGAAAGAGGCTGGGCAGAAAGTCCATCCTCGCTTCTCAGAGTTCGTGTCAACATCTCAGCGCAGTGGTTGATTGGCTTTAACAGTCTGGGAGACTGTTAAAGGTAGGAGATAAGATTTGCACAGCAAATCTCAGCAGTTCGTGTTTCACACTCCAAATCTGACCATTACCACTGTTGCGAACAAAGTTCGCTCCATTTCCAACCTCAAACTGTCTCCCAGACAGTTTGAGCTGTGCGGGGGTGGGAGTTTAAAAGGTCTGGGAGACCTTTTAAAGTGGGAAATATAAGCTGACGGCAGTCAGCTCACATAAATTGAAGTCTGGGAATAGACTGTTTCAGCTCAACAACTAGAAATAAAGACTTGTTGGCGACTCTTTTTAGACTGGTCGAGTTCTTTCCCACTTCCAGTCTACATGGAAATCAATTCGGCCTATCTATCCTGAACGAAAAATGTTTTAAAATTTTCTTATTTCAATGAAATAACTGAATAAATTTAACCTGAGTCAGTTGAGTGTAGGCATTTACTTTCAAAAACAAATATTAAGGATATACCACAAGGAGGTTTGCTATGCTCTATTTGTATTTAATGATAAATAAGAATGAATTGACTGAACAGTTGATTAAGGACCATGTTGAACATTTGAAGCAACTGGATGCGGAAAATAAGCTTGTTTTATGTGGATCTCTTCATGATTATCCTGGTGGTATGGTTGTTTTTAACGCAGACAGTTATGACCAGGCTATTTTGATTGCTGAAAGTGACCCGTTTATCCATTCTGGTTGTAAAACCTATGAATTAAGAAGTTTAGAAGTTGCCAACAAAGATAATCATAATCTATTTTGAGGGTGTAAAGGTATCAATAGTCCGTTTGACGGGTGGTCAAGCAAATGTCTAGCATTTTAATGACCTCTTTCATCCGTTATTGGTCGGTGTTCAAATGCTCTCCTCTATTAACTTTTGGCAATTAAAAATCTGATACTAAAAACAAAAAACGGATATAAATTATTGGTATATTTATATGCTAAATGATATACTATGAGTGTTGGAGAAAGTAAGTGATGGAAGGTTTTGTTCACTCCTCATTTGCTATTCAATTTGTAATATATCCTTATATGTCATTGTTTTCAAAGGATTCCTATGATTATGAAAAAGATGCGAATTATTTACCTCATTATTTTAGTCTTTGTTTTTTCTGGTATTCCAGTCCATGCTAATCAAACGAATATTGATTACCCAAGCCTTAACTTGCTTACCTTTAAAAAGGAAAAACAGCTGGTTCTTGGAGAGTTTGATAGTCTAGGTAGAGCTACATCAGCTCACATTCAGTTACAAGATAAAGATGAGCCTAAAAAACGGAGAGAACCCAAAATAAAATACAATCCCGTCGGTTGGCATAACTATAAACTAGCTTATGGGAATCAAGGCAAGAAGTCATGGTTATTTAATAGGGGCCACCTGATAGGATATCAGTTTAGTGGCCTGACAGATGAGGGGAAAAATCTGGTTCCGTTGACTGCTTGGACCAATAGTGGTCATTATAAGGGGACGGATTCCAATAATAGTGAAGGAATGCTCTACTATGAGAAACGTCTGGACAGTTGGCTGGCGACTCATCCCAATTTTTGGTTAGACTATCAAGTAAAACCGATTTATACTGGTAACGAATTGATGCCGCGTCAAGTAGTTCTTCAGTATGTTGGTCTTGATGAGTCAGGGAATCTGATCAATATTCAAATCGGCGGTTCAAAAGAATCTGTAGATAGCAATGAAATTACTACGGTCGTTTTAGAGAATTACTCTAAAAATGCCACAATTGATTACTTGAAAGGAACTGCAACACCGTCCCTGGTTCCAACTGAGGAGAGTAGTCAGTCATCCTCTGCTAGCTCAGCGGTTGAATCGCAACCAAGTGAGAGTGTAGAAGCATCTCAACCATCCACTCAGCTGGCAGCTGTTGTTTATATTGCAAGGAACGGAAGTGCAGATGTCTATTGGTATTCAAAAGAAAATATGCCATCCAATACAAATTTGTCAAAAGTTATTGAGATGTCAGAAGAGGAAGCACTCAGTCTAGGAAAACGTCATACGACGAAAGAATAGTGAAACTCTTGTACTGGATAGAATTTGTAAAAAGAACTAAAGATATATAAAAAACGCATAAAATTGATATGATTGAAACATGATTTTATGCGTTTTATGATGTTGAGTATTTTGTAGTCTTATATTCAATGAAAATCAAAATCAGTATAGGCGACGTAGATGCAAATAGAACCGAAGTACATCAAATCAAGTCAAAAACGTCTGATTTTGGTTCTCAAAGAGTAAGAAGATATTTTTTCGAGTCGTTCCTTACTATTCCTTGACCTACAGCTCCGTTTTAAATACACTGATCATCTAGTAGAAAGAAATTTGGAAGGTTATTTGTGAGAGTTTGATTCACTCGCAAGTATCGCTGTGAATGCTATTTTTCCAAGATTATAGGAAGGGTTGTCGATGTAATAATTTTTAAGAAATATTTATTTTTCTTAATCATGCTTGCCAATCCGTAAAAGATACAATAGAATAGAGATAAATCAGTGTGGAGGAACAAATTTGTGATTGAAAAACGTTTTGGCAACAATAATGAGCTGAGCTGGATTATTATCCATTCAGAAAGAGAAATGATAGACAAACAATTAGTCGAAGACTATGGATTAGATAAAGAATTGGTTTCATATGCATTAGACAAAAATGAAAGGGCTCATTTAAAATACAATGTAAAACTCGATCGATTGTTATTGATTTTTAATCTATTAGATATAACAAAAGAGGATAATTATTATGAAACAACACCGATGGCCTTTATCGTGCAACAGAATCAATTTATTACAATTTTTAATGCAAGAAATGCCTATTTCCAGGAAAAATTAGAAAAGTACTTGATGGACCATTCCGTTATGTCCTGTTTTCAATTTCTTTTTGCAGCCCTTACCTTAACTTCTAAAGAATATTTTCCCATACTAGATCAATTGGAAAGTGATAGAGAGATTCTTAATTCCAAACTAAGGAAGAGAACAACTAAGCAACTGCTATTTGAATTATCGGACTTAGAAACAGGTTCAGTCTATTTACTGACAGCGGCAAACCAAAATGTTCTGCTTTTAGAACAATTGAGAAACCATCCGCATATTCAGAAGCTTGGCAGTATCGAACTTGAAGAATTAGATGATGCATTGATTGAAGCGGAGCAATTGTCAGCCATGACACATTTGGATTCTCAGATTCTACGACAACTTTCTGGTGCCTACAATAATATCTTGAACAATAACTTGAATGACAACCTTACCATTCTAACAATCATCTCCATTTTACTCGCTGTTTTATCTGTAATAACAGGATTCTTTGGAATGAACGTTCAGCTACCATGGCAAAACGAGCCACTGGCATGGATTCGGATTGTAATAATCTCTTTGGTACTGCTCATCATTATTACAACACTATTAAACTTGATGATGTCAAGAAGAAATTAGCTGAACTAGATAAGTATGCACATCAAAAGTGGAATTCAACGATAATTCAAATATGAAAAGCAAAAAACAAAAAAGCGAACGATACAGAACTTTCGGAGTAGTTAGTCTTGTACCGGTCGCTATTTTCATTTTAAGTAATCTTGATCGTAATAACTTAGGCTCTTTGTCAACTGTAGTGGGTAGATGAAAAGCTAACACCTAGAGAGGACGAACTTCGTCCTCTCTTTCTTTATCTCTTTCTTGTTTTTAGGAGATAAGCTGAAAAGGGCTCTCCCCAGCCCTTTTCACTGTTCAAAGCAATCAAAATCCGTTTTTTAAAGTTTTCAAAGTTCCTGAAACCAAAGGCATTTCTCTTAATGACTTTGATGAGATTATTGGTAGCTTCCAGTTTGGCGTTTGAATAAGGCAATTCCATGGCGTTTACAACCTTGTCCTTATCCTTTAAAAATGTCTTAAATACCGTCTGGAAAATAGGATTAACAGTGGCTATTTCCTGTTCGATGAGACTGAAGAAATGATCTGAGTTTTTCTCTTGGAAATGGAACAAGAGAAATTGATAGAGTTCATAGTGCTGTCTGAGTTCATCAGAGTAGGATAGGAGTTTTTCTTTGTGGTCTTATATTCAATGAAAATCAAAATCAGAATAGGCGACGTAGATGCAAATAGAACCGAAGTACATCAAATCAAGTCAAAAGCATTTGATTTTGGTTTTCGAAGACTATTGAAGACTATTATTGATTCTCAAAGAGTAAGAAGATATTTATTCGAGTCGTTCCTTACTATTCCTTGACCTACAGTTCCGTTTTAAATACACTAATCATCTAGTAGAAAGAAATTTGGAAGGTTATTTGTGAGAGTGTGATTCACTCACAAGTATTGCTGTGAATGCTATTTTTCCAAGATTATAGGAAGGGTTGTCGATGTAATAATTTTTAAGAAATATTTATTTTTCTTAATCATGCTTGTCAATCCGTAAAAGATATAATAGAATAGACATAAATCAGTGTGGAGGAACAAATTTGTGATTGAAAAACGTTTTGGCAACAATAATGAGCTGAGCTGGATTATTATCCATTCAGAAAGAGAAATAATAGACAAACAATTAGTCGAAGACTATGGATTAGATAAAGAATCGGTCTCATATGTATTAGACAAAAATGAAAGGCCTCATATAGAATACAATGTAAAACTCGATCGATTGTTATTGATTTTTAATCTATTAGATATAACAAAAGAGGATAATTATTATGAAACAACACCGATGGCCTTTATCGTGCAACAGAATCAATTTATTATAATTTTTAATGCAAGAAATGCCTATTTCCAGGAAAAATTAGAAAAGTACTTGATGGACCATTCCGTTATGTCCTGTTTTCAATTTCTTTTTGCAGCCCTTACCTTAACTTCTAAAGAATATTTTCCCATACTAGATCAATTGGAAAGTGATAAAGAGATTCTTAATTCCAAACTAAGGAAGAGAACAACTAAGCAACTGCTATTTGAATTATCGGACTTAGAAACAGGTTCAGTCTATTTACTGACAGCGGCAAACCAAAATGCTCTGCTTTTAAAACAATTGAGAAACCATCCGCGTATTCAGAAGCTTGGTAGTATCGAACTTGAACAATTAGATGATGCCTTGATTGAAGCGGAGCAATTGTCAGCCATGACACAATTGGATTCTCAGATTCTACAACAACTTTCTGGTGCCTACAATAATATCTTGAACAATAACTTGAATGACAACCTTACCATTCTAACAATCATCTCCATTTTACTCGCTGTATTATCTGTAATAACAGGATTCTTTGGAATGAACGTTCAGACACCATGGGAAAACGAGCCACTGGCATGGATTCGGATTGTAATAATGTCTTTGGTACTGCTCATCATTATTACAACACTATTAAACTTGATGATGTCAAGAAGAAATTAGCTGAACTAGATAAGTATGCACATCAAAAGTGGAATTCAACGATAATTCAAATATGAAAAGCAAAAAACAAAAAAGCGAACGATACAGAACTTTCGGAGTAGTTAGTCCTGTACCGGTCGCTATTTTCATTTTAAGTAATTTTGATCGTAATAACTTAACCAACAAATTCGTTGATTTCTTTTTCAATATTGGCGATTTTTTCTTCTGCTTCAGCCAGTGTTTCACCGACAGTCGCAATATAGAATTTGATTTTTGGTTCTGTTCCAGAAGGACGTACTGCAAACCATGAATCATCAGCCAAGGTATATTTCAAAACATCAGATGGAGGAGTAGTGAGTTTTTCAACATTTCCATCTTTGTAAGTCTTGGTTTGAAGGGCAAAGTCTTCAAAGACTGCGATATCTGTGCCGTTAAATTGTTCTGGTGAGTTATCACGGAATTTAGCCATGATAGCCTTGATTTGTTCTGCACCATCTTTACCAGAAAGAGTAACTGAAATAGTTTTCTCAGCAAAGTAGCCATATTCTTTGAAGATTTCATCAATACCATCAGCTAAGGTCATGCCACGAGAACGATAGTAGGCAGCAATCTCAGCA
Organism: Streptococcus sp. VTCC 12905; assembly: GCF_049893385.1. Classification (NCBI taxonomy): domain Bacteria; kingdom Bacillati; phylum Bacillota; class Bacilli; order Lactobacillales; family Streptococcaceae; genus Streptococcus; species Streptococcus sp. VTCC 12905. The sequence goes on from NZ_JBMVJC010000005.1 coordinate 26,339, forward strand.
ACGATTAAAACGGCTTGGATGGCGTCTTTATCACGTACAAATGGCTTGATAAGGTAACCAAAGCTTTCTTCAAAACCAAACATGAAAGTGTAGTTGTGTTTTTCTTCAAATTCTTGAATTTTTTCGGCAATAAATTTAAAACCTGTCAAGACGTTGAACATGGTTGCGCCGTAGCTTTCAGCAATCTTAGTAACCAACTCTGTTGATACGATTGATTTAGCAAGGGCAGCGTTTGCAGGAAGTGTACCCGCTTGCTTGTTAGCTTCTAAAATATATTTGGCGATAATAGCACCGATTTGGTTACCAGAAAGGTTCCAGTAAGAACCATCTGCTTGGCGTACTTCAACACCAACACGGTCCGCATCAGGGTCTGTTGCAAGAAGAACGTCAGCATCTACTTCACGACCTAATTCTTCTGCCAATGCAAAAGCAGCTTGGCTTTCTGGGTTTGGAGAAGCAACAGTTGAGAAATCAGGATCTGGAGTCGCTTGAGCTTCTACGACTTGCACAGATTCAAAACCAGCTTGTGCAAGAGCACGACGAGCCAACATTTCCCCAGTACCATGAAGAGGTGTGTAGACAATCTTCATATCTTTACCATATTCAGCAATCAAATCAGGATTGATACTCAAATCTTTTAATTCTTCAAGGTATTTTACGTCTGTTTCTTCACCAAGAACGGTGATTAAACCATTTTCTTTACTTGCTTTAAGATCAGCCAATTCAACAGTAAATGGATTCTCAATGGCACGGATATAGTCGGTCAAAGCAGCAGCGTCTGCTGGTGGCATTTGTCCGCCGTCTTCACCATATACTTTGTAACCGTTGAATTCTTTCGGGTTGTGGCTGGCAGTCACCATGATACCTGCGATAGCATTATAATGACGAACTGCAAATGAGAGTTCGGGAGTTGGACGAAGGCTTTCAAAGACGTATGATTTGATACCATGTGCTGCCAAAACTTGAGCAGATTCAAAGGCAAATTCTGGCGAGAAGTGACGTGAGTCATAAGCAATTGCAACACCACGTTTTTTGGCTTCTTCACCTTTGGATTCTACCAACTTGGCCAAACCTTCAGTAGCTTGACGAACAACAAATACGTTAATGCGGTTAGTACCAGCACCGATATAACCACGCATACCAGCAGTACCAAATTCAAGGTTTTTGTAAAATGCATCTTCCTTTGTCTTTTCATCCATTGCAACTAATTCTTCACGCAAATAGTCAGGTAGATCAGCAAAGTCGAGCCAAGTTTGATAGGATTCTTGATAAGTCATTGTAGTGTCTCCTTAAAATTTTTCTCTTAAACGCTTTCAGTATACCATTTTTGAGAGAAAAAATCACGCTTTCACGCGATTTTCTGATATTTATTTTTGGATTTTCTGTAAAGTTGGAACAAGCGCTGCAGTTAATACAGAAGAAATGATCATTTCTGCAATTGAATTGGTACCTAAAACGGTTGCTAACATTGCTTGAATATTTCCATCAAAGACAGAGGAGAAGAGGAAGAAAATACCTCCAAGTACAAAAATAGTATTGGTCATTGAACCAACTGCACCAGCAATGAACAAACCTTTGCGATTTTTTATCCATTTGTATACGAAATAAGGTGTAATTCCGATTAATATACGAGGGACAACTGCAATGATGATTGAATAAACATTACCATTCTCAACAAATGGCGAGAAAAGATAGCTGGTTGGTAGTAAGTTGATAGTATTATGGGTCATACTCATCAAGCCCATGAGAGCCCCTAAGCAAGCCCCAACCCGTGGGCCGTATATAATAGAAGCAATAATGACTGGAATATGTACGATGGTGGGTTTTATTGGAACAGGCAATATATTAAAAATAATTGAACTCAATATATTGATGACAATCATGACAGCAAAGAAGATTGCAATTGTAGCAATTTGATTTGATTTATTTTTTTTCATTAAGGGTGTTACTCACTTTCTCTAAAATATCAGTTACCTCAGCCAAGGCCCCAGTTCCAAAATCTCCACAGGCGAGTAGTGCTTCCCGTGGCTTGACCTCGTCAAATCCATACTCTTCTAAGGTATTCAAATTCTTCTGAGTTGCAGGATTGAGGTACATATTAGTATTCATAGCGGGGGCAATCAATTTTGGGATTCCAATTGGCAAAGCCAGTGCTGTGGCTGTAACAATATTGTCAGCCATACCGTGGGCCAATTTTGCAATGGTATTGGCTGAAGCAGGCGCAACTAGGAATAAATCCGTTTCTTTTGCAATATCAATGTGTTTAATGAGACTGGGATCTTCTTCCACCATGACTTCAGTATGGACAAGATTTTTGGAAAGGGATTGAAGTGTAAGTGGAGTAATGAAGTCCATAGCAGAGCGACTCATGAGCACGGTCACCTTATGGCCAAGTTTTGTTAATTGACTGGTCAAATCAGCCGCCTTATAGGCTGAAATAGAGCCTGTCACGGCAAGTGTTATATTAGCCATTCTGTTCACCTTTTTCTAGTGTATCTAAAATCAGCTGGGCAATTTCTTCCTTTGTGTTTGCCTGCAATTCTGTAGTCGGACTCACTAAAAATCCAATATGCTGATTTTCGCTGATGTCGTTCAAATCATTTGCAAGGATAAAATCAGCATCGTTACGAGCAATACTCTGACGTGCCACCGCAAATAATTCTTCTTTTGGAACACCAACTAAAAGCTTAAATCCTATCAGCGTGATAGTCGGATTCCATTCCTTAACATAGGATATAACCTTGGGTGTTTTTTTCAGAAAAAGAACTTGATACTCATCGTTGGAGGAAATCTTGCTTTCTGTATTTTGTTTATCCAGCAAGCTAGCAATGTCATCCGTATTTTTAAGTTCATCTAATCCAGTCATGTAAACAGGTGTATAGTCAGAAACAGCCATACTATGGATGAGAGCCTGGTGTGTATTGACCAAAGGTTCTAATGTATCTTTCAAACTTTCTACATTTGTAATCTGGACAATGGTTAACCGCTCATGAGGCGCTGGCTTTACAGCCTGCTTCGTCGTAACCAGAGTAACCTCGTGCCCTGCATCCAAGGCTTTTTCAGCAATCAATTTTCCTAAATGACCAGAGGCGTGGTTTGTTATGGCGCGGACTTGATCGATGGCTTCACTAGTCCCACCAGAAGTAATCAATAATTTCATGTTCATATTTTACTAAAATTTCTATTTTTAGTAAAGTTTTAGAGACCGTTTTCAATTAGGAAATTGCCAAATAAATCATTTATATTGGAAATAAGACTAGTAAAATACGTACGTTTTGATACAATGATATTGAAATAATACATGATTTACGAAATCTATGCTATACTATATCTATAAAAAAGGGATATAGGAGAAGTTATGAAGTCAGATATCGAAATTGCACAAAGTGTAACTTTGAAACCAATCACAGAAATCGTTGAAAAAGTTGGTATCAGCTTTGATGATATTGAACTTTACGGAAAATACAAGGCAAAATTGTCTTTCGATAAAATCTATGCAGTCAAGGAAAATGCGCCTGGTAAGTTGATTTTAGTAACAGCTATCAACCCAACGCCAGCTGGTGAAGGTAAGTCGACCATTACCATCGGTTTGGCTGATGCCCTTTCTAAAATTGGAAAGAAAACCATGATTGCATTACGCGAGCCTTCATTGGGTCCAGTGATGGGGATCAAGGGTGGCGCTGCAGGTGGAGGATTTGCGCAGGTCTTACCGATGGAAGACATCAACTTGCATTTTACTGGCGATATGCATGCCATTACGACGGCTAACAATGCTCTTTCAGCCTTGATTGATAACCATCTCCATCAGGGAAATGCATTAGGTATTGACCAACGCCGTATCATCTGGAAACGCGTTGTTGATTTAAATGACCGCGCTCTTCGTAAGGTAACTGTTGGATTGGGTGGTCCGCTCAATGGTATTCCTCGTGAAGATGGATTTGATATTACCGTAGCTTCTGAAATCATGGCAATTTTGTGTTTGGCGACAGACATCAATGACTTGAAAGAACGGTTGGCAAATATTGTTATCGGATATCGTTTCGATCGCAGTCCTGTCTACGTGCGTGATTTGGCGGTGGAAGGTGCTTTGACCCTCATTTTGAAAGACGCTATCAAGCCAAACTTAGTCCAAACGATCTATGGCACGCCAGCTTTTGTTCATGGTGGACCCTTTGCGAATATTGCTCATGGCTGTAACTCAGTTCTTGCAACTACAACAGCTCTGCGCTTGGCAGACTATACTGTGACTGAGGCAGGCTTCGGTGCAGACCTTGGCGCAGAAAAATTCCTAGATATCAAAGTTCCGAATCTTCCAAAAGCACCTGATGCTGTGGTAATTGTAGCGACACTTCGTGCCCTTAAAATGCATGGTGGTGTAGCTAAGTCAGATCTTTCTGCTGAAAACTTAGAGGCTGTGAAAGCTGGTTTTGCAAATTTGAAACGCCACGTTGAAAATATTAAGAAATTTGGTATTCCAGCAATTGTAGCAATTAATGAATTTGTATCAGATACTGCTGATGAGATTGCAACCTTGAAAGAACTGTGTGCTGAAATCGGTGTACCAGTTGAATTGGCAAGTGTTTGGGCAAATGGTGCTGATGGTGGTGTTGAGTTGGCTGAGACAGTTGTTGCAACAATTGAAAATCAGGTTGCAAACTACCAACGCCTTTACAAATCAGAAGATAGCCTAGAAGAGAAAGTGACTAAGATTGTCACAGAAATCTACGGTGGTACAGGTGTTGTCTTTGAGAAGAAAGCACGAAATCAATTGGCTGAATTTGCCAAGAATGGATGGGATCAATTACCAGTCTGCATGGCCAAGACCCAATACAGTTTTTCAGATAATCAATTTGCACTGGGTGCTCCAACTGGATTTGCAATCACCGTTCGTGAATTTGTTCCAAAATTGGGAGCTGGCTTCATTGTTGCCTTAACTGGTGACGTCATGACCATGCCAGGCTTACCAAAGGCACCTGCCGCACTTAATATGGATGTAGCAGAAGACGGCACTGCAATTGGATTGTTCTAAGATGAAACGAAAAATCCGCTTTTTACGCGGATTTTTTTCTATATATACTTTTACTTCTATACTCGAATGAAGACCCTTTAGTTAAGAACTGTGATGATGTAGTCGAATGAATCAGCTTTCAGATAAAAAACTGAGTTGCAGAAGTACTAAAGTAGGTCAAGCCGAAAGTGACAATATGTCAAAGCTTATTCAAATAACTATCTTCAGGGAGTTTATCTACCATGTGATAGGCAAGCAAACCAAGTAAGATACTCATTACTGGGAACACTGTACTGAGGATACCTGTATTGAAGGGAGAATTAAACAGGAAGTGGAGTCCCATACTGGCAAATAGCCAACCTGCTCCTTGTGTTTTTGACATACCTGAATCTTTAGTCAATAGCGCAACTAGACCAATTGCAAAGAGCATTGTAAATACCCAATGGGTCCAACCAGCTTGACCAACGCGCTCGATGATGGTTTCGAATCCATCTAATTTACCCATGAACATATCACGGAAGGTAAACATGCAGTCCTCTATGAGTTGGAAACCAAGTCCAGCAATAATTCCGCTGACTAAAGCATGTTTTAGGGTGAGTTTTCTACAAATCAGTAAGACAAGTAGAACCACTAAACCTTTACCAAACTCCTCGGCAAATGGGGCGGAGACTGCAGCTCCCCAATCTGCTTTAAAGTTATCACTTGCTTTAACAATCTCAATCCAAAAGTAGCCTACTGCCATGTGACCAAGCTCTGAGAATGCCATACCAGCAGTTAAACCAAGTAGCCAAGATAGATTTGTAACTTTTTTGGAAATATGATAACGTTTAGCCAAGTAGCGAGTGAGATAGAGAAGGGGAAGTAGATAAATTGCAACTAATGATATCGTTAGGAAGAAGAGAGGGTATTTATCCTCCATACCATTGGGTTTTCCAAATTCTCCGAAGACAATTTTACATCCACTGACAAATCCAATCGCTGCCAGCAAGATAGGGAAGTAGGTTTTACAAGAATGAAGTAGTTGTTTCTTGTTGTGTACCAAACTGTATTAATCAACTAATGCATGAATACATTGCAACAAAGAAAAAAGTTTTGTCTAGTAATTATCGGTTTTTCCGAACGTTTTTTTACTATGTTCTTTCATTTTTTCACAGCGTAGCAGTTTTATGCTAAATTGAATCATTTTTGATATACTAAGAGCAAACAGAAAAAAAGGAGCAACCTATGGAACAATATGATTTAGTAGTCATTGGTTTTGGAAAGGCTGGTAAGACCTTGGCAGGGAAGCTGTCAGCAGCTGGGAAGAAGGTTGCCTTAGTAGAGGAAAATCCTGCTATGTTTGGCGGGACTTGTATCAATATTGGCTGTATTCCAACCAAGACTCTTTTAGTTGCAGCAGATAAAAACTGGACTTTCGAGCAGGTCATGGAGCAAAAAGAAACCGTTACTACTCGCTTGCGGAACAAAAACGAGGCAGTCTTGAAAGGCAGCGGTGCTAGTTTGTATCAAGGACACGCGCGTTTTGTGGCGGATAAGGTTGTGGAAGTATCAGCAGGTGAGGAATCCATCCAACTGACTGCGGAAACTATTGTTATCAATACAGGTGCTAAGTCGCGCGTCCTACCAATTCCAGGTTTGTTGGATTCAGCTCACGTTTATGACAGTACTGGCATTCAGAATTTGGAGGTTCGTCCTGACAAGTTGGCAATTATCGGTGGTGGTAACATTGGACTGGAATTTGCTGGACTTTACAGCAAACTCGGCAGTCAGGTGACAGTATATGAAGCCAGCTCTGCTATTTTACCAAGAGAAGAAGAAGTGGTTGCTAAACTAGCTAAGGAGTATATGGAAGAAGCAGGCGTGACCTTCGTTCTCGGAGCAAACATCGAGCAAGTGGCTGCAGCAGGAGAGCAGGTTGCCGTGACTGTCAATGGTGAAACAGCTAACTTCGATGCTGTCCTATATGCGACAGGTCGTGTGCCAAACACTGCTGACTTGGGCTTGGAAAATACGGCGATTGAGGTTTTGGATAATGGTGCTGTTAAGGTGGATGACAACTGTGAAACCACTGTTCCAGGTGTCTACGCAGTGGGTGATGTAAATGGCGGTCCACAATTCACTTACACATCTCTAGACGACTTCCGTATCGTCTTCGGCAAGTTGACTGGGACTGGAACTTATAGCTTGAGCCAACGTAAGTCAATCCCAACCAGCGTCTTTATTACGCCTGTACTTTCTCGTGTCGGTCTGACCGAGAAGGAAGCCAAAGAAGCGGGTTACGACTACATTGCCAATGAATTGCCTGTTGCCAATATGCCACGCGCCCATGTCAACAACGACCTCAAAGGTATTTTCAAGGTCATCGTGGACAAGGAAAGTAAGCTTGTTCTTGGTGCAACTCTCTTTGGTCACAATTCAGAGGAGCTGATTAACTTGATTGCTATGGCAATTGACAATAAGATTCCTTATACCTACTTCAAAACACAGATTTTCACCCATCCGACTATGGCTGAGAATTTGAATGATGTCTTTAATTTTTAATAGTGTAATAACCGTCCAATAGGGCGGTTTTTTGTCGGAAAGCACTTGCAAATATGGTATAATGAAAGGTAAGAATATGCAAGGAGATCCTGTATGAGAAAGAGGGAACACAATGAGTTTACGAGGGTACAGTTACCGGCTGCTTTACATCTTACGCGGCTAGGTTATACCTATCTTTCATCTTCCAGCAGGGAGTTAAAAGAGCGGGATATTACTACAAATATTCTAGTTGCTATTTTTAAGCAACAGTTTCTAAAGTTTAATAATTATGTAAGTGAAACTGACTTTGAACGGGAATTTGAGAATATCCGCTTGGAATTGGAACAAGATGATATTGGACGAAGTTTTTTCAATCGGATTCATGCAGACTCTGGCTACACCTATATCAATTGGGATAATATAGAGGAGAATACCTTTCATATAGCCTTAGAAGTCACCTGTCAAAATGGTGAGGAAGAGTTCCGGCCTGATATCACCGTTTTTATCAACGGCCTCCCTCTCAGTTATATCGAAGTCAAGCAACCAGATGCTATTCGTGATGGAAAAACAGGAATTAACTCTGAAAAAGAACGTACAAAGCTTCGCTTTGAAAATAAAAAATTCAGACGCTTTAATAATATCACTCAACTCATCGCTATTTCAGACAATCTGCCCTACGATGATAGTCAAGGTCAGCAGTTCCAAGGGTCATTTTACTGTACTAATGCCTATTCTGGTACCAAGTTCAACTCTTTCAAGGAAGAGCAGGAGAGACAAGTACAGTCTAGCCTGTCTAGCTTAACAGAAGAGATGATTGATTTGGTTCTCACGGATGTCAATCGCTTTGCATTAAAGTCACAGGCAGAGTTTCGAACCAACTTAGACTCAGCTAGCCCATGTAACTCATTCCTGACCTCGCTGTATCAGAAAGAACGACTCTTTTTCATGCTTCGTTATGGTTTAGTCTATGTAGAAGAACGGGATAAAAAGGGGCAAGTTCAACTCCAAAAGCATGCTATGCGCTATCCGCAATACTTTGCGACAAAGGCGATTGAGCGAGGATTAGAAGACGGGATGAAGAAAGGAGTTATCTGGCATACGCAAGGTTCTGGTAAAACCGCTCTAGCATTTTTCAATATCCGATACTTACGAGACTTTTATGCTAAAAGAGGTGTTGTCCCGCAATTTTACTTTGTGGTAGACCGATTGGATTTGGCTGATCAAGCCTATAAGGAATTTACCAAACGTGGCCTGAAGGTAAAACGCATTAACAAGCCGAGTGAGTTGAATCAGATTCAAGACCAATTCGATATCTCGGTTGTCAACATCCAAAAATTCAAAGAATCCTCTGATCTAACAGACCATTCAGGCTATGACTTGAATCGGCAGAATATCTACTTCATTGATGAGGCTCACCGTTCTTACAATGAAAAAGGTTCCTATCTACCAAATCTATATAATGCTGATAAAGAAGCTGTTAAGATTGCACTGACAGGAACGCCTTTGATTGCGACAAAGGCTGACGGAAAAACCAAGGAAACAGCTGTAACGACTCGTGATATTTTTGGGGATTATATCCATAAATACTACTACAATCAATCCATTGCTGACGGTTTTACCCTGCGACTGATACGAGAAGATATCGAAACCTCCTATAAAGAAACCTTACAAGTGGTGCATGAGGAGATTCAAAAGGGGACGCTGGATAAGAAATCCATATTTGCTCACCCACGTTATGTCTCACCAATGCTAGACTTTATTCTTGATGATTTTACAAGAGCACGAGAGATCATATTTGGCGACCAGTCCATCGGTGGAATGGTGGTCTGTGATTCTTCAGAACAAGCACGAGAATTGCACAAACAGTTAGAAGAACGCAGAAAAGCAGGGCTTACATCGTTTACTTCAACCTTGATTTTACATGATGCAGGGGATAAGGAATACAAGAAAGAAGAAGTGGATAAATTCAAGGACGGTCTGACAGATTTTGTCATCGTCTACTCCATGCTCTTGACTGGTTTTGATGCACCAAGGCTGAAACGGCTCTATCTTGGACGGAAAATCAAGGCCCATAATCTCTTGCAGACTTTGACCCGTGTCAACCGTCCGTACAAGGATTATGCATTTGGCTATATCATTGATTTTGCGGACATTTCCAAGGAATTTGACAAGACCAATAAAGCCTATCTGGAAGAACTCAATCGGGAATACCAGGCAGCTTTGACAGAAGAAGACGGAGATAATCCTTTTGGAACTATTTTTGTGTCCCCAGAAGAAGTCCAGGAACAGCTAGCGAGCTCTAACCGAGTCCTAATGAACTATCCGACAGATAACTTAGAATTTTTCGGAAGAGCCATCGATGAAGTCAAGGATAGGAAAGAGTTAATCGCCCTCCGAAAATCTCTTGAAACCATTCGTCAATACTACAACATGGCACGTTTGCATGGCTACCACGATATTGTCAAACAGGTCAATATGGGAGAAATTGCTATCCTTTTAAATATGCTGTCCCGCCGCCTCTTGACTTTGAGCTTGTTAGAAAAACCAGATAGTTTTTCTAGTCAGCAACTATTGAATCTAGCCATGTCTGAGACTAGCTTTAGTTTTACCAAGATAAAGGAAGAGGAACTACGACTGGCAGCCAATGATTTGGACGATATCCGCCGCCGTGTGGCCAATGGTATCAATTTGCGGAGGGATGAAAAAGATCCAGAATGGGTAAGTCTTTATGAAGAGTTTCAACGCATCCTAAACAAGCACATGACACAGGAAGTAGAAGGATATAGTCTCTCAACCATTAACGAAACCAAACAAGCCTATCAAAGTTTATTCGATTCAGTAGAAGACTATAAAACAAGAATGAATCGCTTGGCCATGAACTTTGGTGGAGATACCATGTCTGCCCGTGCCTTTAAGCACATTACCCAATCAACAGTTGTCAGTGACTTCCCAGCTATTTACCAGGTTCTAAAAGGTGCCAAACCTATGATTGATTATCAAATCGGGCTTAATCAAGGCATTCTGGAAAACGAAGCCTATTTGGTAGCGCAGATCAGGCAACTGGCCCGTAAAGAAATGATGAAAACAGAAGTAGGGAAGCAACTCAAACGAGTCGATTATGATAAGTTGATTCGTTCCCTAATGGAAGTCTATGAAGGAGAATATTAAGTAAATGGAAGAACATTATATCGTACAGGTGCAGAGTCAAGTCCAAGGCTTGGTGGATGACCTAAAAGCAGTCTTTACCCATGCAGGACTTGCAGGAGAGGCAGCGGAGTATAAGCTTCTGACCCAGTCCTTCCTTTACAAATTTTTGAATGATAAGTTTTTGTACGAAGCCCTGAACATTGACGAATCCTATGATTACCAAGGTCTTTTGAACTTGTCTGAAGAAGATTATGACTGGTTTTTAGATGATATTGGAACCAAAACTGCTCATCTAAAACCTGAACAATTGATTGAAAGCCTACACCGTCAACAGAACCAAGCAGATTTTGCTGAGATTTTTGAACAGACTCTCAATCAGATTGCCATTGACAACAATGCTATTTTCTCTGTCCATACGGATGGTGGAACAGATATTCGCCTCTTCGATCAACGTTTGATTACGGATACGATTTCAGATACCAGCAAGCGAAATGAAGTGGCAGCTTCTATTATCAATCTCTTGGCGCGTGTTAAATTTGACCAGCAGATTTTTTCACAGGGTTTTGACTTTTTCTCCACCTTGTTTGAGTACATGATTAAGGACTATAACAAAGACGGTGGTGGAAAGTATGCGGAATACTACACTCCCCACTCCGTTGCTAAAATCATCGCGGCCATTTTGGTGGGAAATGACCAGCCAAGTAACGTAAAAATCTATGATCCTTCTGCTGGTTCGGGGACTCTCTTGATGAACCTGGCCATTCAGATTGGTACCGACCGTACCAGCGTTTACAGTCAGGACATTTCTCAAAAATCCTCCAATCTCTTGCGTCTCAACTTGATTCTCAATGGCTTGCAGCATTCCATTCACAATATCGTACAGGGAAATACCATTCTCAACAATCGTCATGTGGAGAAGATGGACTATATCGTGTCCAATCCTCCCTTCAAGTTAGACTTCTCAGAATGGCGGGATCAGGTAGAAAGCCTGCCAAATAGCAGTGAGCGATTTTTTGCCGGTGTGCCAAAGATTCCCAACAAGAAAAAAGAGAGTATGGCCATCTACCAACTCTTTATCCAGCATATCATCTATAGTCTTAAGGAAGACGGACAGGCTGCTATTGTCTTGCCGACGGGCTTTATCACCGCCCAGTCAGGTATTGACAAGAAAATCCGTCAGCACCTGGTCGATGAGAAGATGCTAGCAGGGGTTGTGTCCATGCCGTCCAATATCTTTGCGACGACCGGTACCAACGTCTCCATCCTCTTTATCGATAAGAAAAATAAGGGTGATGTCGTCCTCATCGATGCCTCAAACCTTGGAACCAAGGTCAAGGAAGGCAAGAACCAAAAGACTGTGCTGTCTCCTGAGGAAGAGCAGAAGATTGTCGAGACCTTTATCAAGAAAGAAGCCGTCGAGGACTTTTCTGTCACCGTCTCTTATGAGGATATCAAGGAGAAAAACTACTCTCTCAGCGCAGGCCAATACTTTGACATCAAGATCGACTATGTAGATATCTCAGCAGAAGAGTTTGAAGAAAAAATGCAAGGTTACCAAGACCGCCTAGCCAAACTCTTTGCCCAATCGCATGAATTGGAAAAGGAAATAGCGGAGCAGCTGAGGAGGGTGAGGTATGAGTGAGGTTGGTCTAAAACTGAAAAAATTAGGTGAGTTAGTTGAAATTCATAATAATAAAAGAATTCCGCTATCTTCTAAAGAGAGAGCGAATCTATCAAAAATTTACCCATATTATGGAGCACAAGGCATAGTCGATTATGTTGATAACTATATTTTTGACGGAAAGAATATTCTTATTGCTGAAGATGGTGAGAATCTTAAGTCTAACAATAAATCAATCTGTACTTTGGCAACAGGAAAATATTGGGTAAATAATCATGCACATATTGTGCGAGCCAATAATGAGAATGATACTGATTATTTATTTTATAAATTGAACTCTATTAGTTTTTTACCATACATTACAGGCAGTGCCCAACCGAAACTAAATAAAGAAAACTTACTAAACATTCCTGTATATGTCCATGAAAAAGCTGAGCAAAAAAATATTTCAAAGCTCTTAAGTAAAATCGACCAAAAAATTGCTCTGAACAACCAAATTAACGAAGAGTTGGAGGCTATGGCTAAGACCCTCTATGACTACTGGTTTGTGCAGTTTGATTTTCCAGACCAGAATGGCAAACCCTACAAATCATCGGGCGGAAAGATGGTCTATCACCCAGAACTCAAACGAGAAATCCCAGAAGGGTGGGGAGTGGATTCGTTATGGAATATTGCTACTTTTTATAATGGTTTAGCTATGCAAAAATTTCGACCAGCTTCTGAAACTGATGAAAGTCTTCCAGTAATAAAAATCAGAGAAATGTTTTCTGGTTTTTCAAAAGATACAGAAAAAGCAAGCACAGCTATACCTAAAGAAGCTATTATTGAAGCTGGTGATATTTTATTCTCATGGTCAGCAACTTTAGAAGTTATACTTTGGGGAGGGGAGAAAGGGGCTCTAAATCAACATATTTTTAAAGTCACCTCAGAAAAATATCCAAAATCTTTTATTTATAATGAGTTAAGAAGTTACTTGAAAGTGTTCAAAACCATTGCTGAACTTAGAAAAACAACTATGGGTCATATTACTCAAGATCATCTGAAACAAGCTATGATAATTGTTCCTCCAAATGATTTAATAGATGAGATTCATAATCGCATATCCCCTATATTGAAGCAACAATTGGATTTGAAACAACAAAACCAAGAACTGACCCAACTTCGTGATTGGCTCTTGCCCATGCTGATGAATGGACAAGTGAAGGTGGAGGATAAAACATAGAAATTGTAAGAAAATGGTTATTTATAATTAGTACAGGGGATGTAAAAAATTTACCAATCTCCCACGAAGATGATGAGTCAGATATTCTTAAGATTTCAATTCCTGTTTCATTTCTCTGGATTGTAATGTCAATAATAGGCATTATTAAATTCTGGTAGTTGTTAGACTCTTTAAAGTGTCGATATTGTATTATTGTTAAATCCCCCTAATCATTTCGACTAGGGGGATATTTTCTATGTTGTCTCCAATTCTTTTCCTTGTGGCAAAACAGTTTTGATTTCATTGGTGGAAGGGTTAGATTCTACCTTATTTTTCTGTCTATTTCGCTCTGAAAAATCTTGGCGAATATCGTTTAGGATTTGTAAGATGACCTTCTCACTAGCGTTGGCATCATAACTTACCTTATTGACCAAGTGGTTATACAGAAGAGAATAATCTTTGAACATATTTTTACGGATTTTAGCACTATCAATCTTGACACGTGTACTGGTATCTTGACAACGTTGGAGATAAAGGCTATAGGATTTTTCTTGACTGTCACGCAGATTGGCGACAGCCTCCTCTAACATCAGCATAGTGACAGCTTCGGAGTAGGGTGGCTGTGCGAGTCGAGCAAGCAGGGAATCCATCAAGGCAGATGATTCTTGCATATTTGCAGTTGGAGCAGTCTTATACAATTCGACCAGCTCTTGTAACAGGCGATAAGCCTTTAACTTTTCAACTGTTCGAGCATTTTGAAAGAGTTTGAGACCACCTACAAAAGCCGAAAAATCAATATTTCGGATTTTAAGAGCTTGCTTCAGTTCCTTGGTCAAATCAGATCCTCGTTTTTGTTTGAGACTCTCTTTCATCAAAGGTAAGGAGTCTTCTAAACGTTGCGTCAGGTCAGCAACCATAGGATCATTGCATGAAGAACGATACTGTTTTAGAGTATCAACTGTGCTACTCATGAGTTGAACAAACTCAGCCTGATTCAAATGTTGGGCGTATAGTGGAATGCGGATTTTCATTTAATATACCTCGCTTTATTTTTTTATCCGGTTATCTATTTATTCGTTAAAGGAAACCAAAAATGTACAAAATTTGAAAAATAGTTATAAAAGTTTAAAAGTAGTATTCCAAACAAAATGATACGTTTTAAACTTTTAAAAGTTACCACAGACTTATTTTTACAATTTTTAAAAAGTTTTTTGATGTAAATCAGATTTCGGTAGCTTTTTTCAATTTGAAAAAGGGCAATACTGTTTATGGTTGCCTGATTATTTATAAAAGACAGTTAGATTTTTTATATCAGCTAAACTTTTTCATGTTACAATAAGGTATCACACTTTGGAGGTGTTATATGAAATGGAATAAAAAGATTTTATTGTCTGTTGTGTTGCTCGTTAGCTTGGTTTCCTTATCAGCCTGTCAATCGATTACGAACTGGTGGAAGAACACCAAGGAAGAATGGATTGGTCTAGAAATGACCGTTCGAACTTTTGATGAAAATTCTCAATTAATTGATGAAATGTCTGGGAAGTCCTTGTCTATTTCTCGCAACCAAGAGTTTGACTCTGTGGATGCTGAAGGCTACTCGAATTCTGATTCTTCGGTATTAAAAGTGACGCTCGGTAATTATGAAATCGACCATGTAGGCTCTTCTTTAATTGCTGCAGAAGAGGGATTGGAAGACCTATATGCTAAATACCAAACTACGGTAGATATTGCGAATTATGACCGTTCGATTCCCTTGGTGAATCGCATGGTTTCAAGTTTGAAAAATGATTTTACCGGAAAGGCAAAGGTGGTACTTATTCGGTCACAAAATGGTACCCCTTTGGCAACGTATGTTGGAGATAAAGTTTCGCTATATGCTTCAGATGCACCAAAGACTTCTGAGCTTTTAGTTGATGGCAAACGGTTGATTATCTATCGTTGTGACTATACCATTTATGACAGGGAGCTATTGGAGAATTAAATGATAGAGATTCGGAATGCGCAGTTTGAAGATGCGGCGAATTTGGTGGCCATTTATGCCCCATATGTTGAAAAAACTGCCATTACTTTTGAAACACAAGTACCTACAGTAGAAGATTTTGAAAATAGAATTAAAAAAACTATGAAAAAATTCCCTTATCTGGTCGCAATGGAAGAAGGACAGATAGTGGGATATGCCTACGCATCGACCTATTATGCTCGTGCAGCCTATGATTGGACGGTGGAATTGTCGGTCTATGTTCAAAAAGAAGCGCGTGGAAAAGGGGTTGGAACCTTGCTATACACTGCTTTGGAGGAAGAATTGATTGCGCGTGGGTTCAAAAACTTTTTAGCCTGCATTGCCTTACCAAATCCTGCTTCCATTGCCTTGCATGAAAAGAGAGGTTATGAGCAGGTGGCTCATTTTAAAAAAGTTGGATACAAATTTGGCACTTGGCATGATATCGTCTGGCTCCAAAAGTCTCTTGTAGGTGACTAAAATGGATATTGTAGAATTGGAAAAACGATTGTTGGCCCTGGCAGAAAAAGAGCAGGCACAGCCAATGAAAGCCTATATGAAAAACAACTTTGAGTTTTTAGGTGTTCGTAGTCCAGATCGTAGAAAAGCTGCCAAACAATATTTCAAAGACTTCAAAATGCCAGAACTTGACTGGGATTTTGTAGAGGCTTGTTGGGACCAACCCTACCGTGAATTTCAATATGTCGCTATTGATTACCTCGTGGCTCATAAGAAAAACCTAGTATTAGCTGATTTACCCCGCTTGAAAAAACTTGCCCAGACGAAGTCCTGGTGGGATAGTATTGACGGATTGGACAAACTCGTTGGCAAAATTGTTTTGGACAATCCAGAGGCCAAGCAGGTGATGATTGACTGGAGTTTGGATGAGGATTTCTGGTTGAGGCGAATTGCTATTGACCATCAGCTTTTGCAAAAGGAAAAGACAGATATAGTACTATTAGAGAAGATCCTCGTCAATAATCTCAATCAGACTGAATTTTTTATCACTAAAGCGATTGGCTGGAGTTTGCGTGATTATTCGAAGACTAATCCTCATTGGGTTCGAGACTTTCTGGGAAAATACCAACATCAAATGGCAAGTTTATCGATTCGTGAAGCAAGTAAGTAATTATAGGTTGAATGATGACAAAAGTATATGAATTTCAAGCAGTTATCCATCCTGTCCCAGATAAGGGTGGAGCATATATTATTTTGCCATATGATATCCGTCAGGAATTCGGGAAGGGGAGAGTAAAAGTACATGCGACTTTTGATGGGCATCCCTATGATGGCTCTATTGTCAATATGGGAATGAAGGATGAAGTAGGCAATATTTGTTATATCCTCGGTATCCAAAAGACTATTAGCGCTGCAATCGGTAGGTAAGCAACCTCGAGATACGGTGTTCGTAACCATTCGAGAGCGTATTGAGTAATTAGACTTGCAAAATTGTCAAATTATGATAGAATAGGTTTATGCGATGAGCCGAGTAGTGACTTAGTCACATTGGACGCTAGGGAGGTCTTCATTTAATTGAAACGCAGGAGCGGACCTTGAATAGTTGTTGTGAACCTGCTATTCTCATCAGCAATGATGCCCTTACCCACCATTTATGGTGGGCTTTTTTTCATTTTTATACTTTTCATTTATATAAAATGTGGTATAATTAAGAAATAATAAATTTTTAGAAAATTTTGAAGAATTGATCTAAAGGAGATACTTATGGCATATGTAGTGGCTGTCGTTGGTGCGACAGGTGCAGTTGGTGAGCAAATGATTAAAATGTTGGAAGAATCAACTCTTCCAATCGAAAAAGTACGTTTATTAGCTTCCGCTCGTTCTGCGGGAAAAACCCTTCAATTTAAAGGAGAAGAGATTGTTATCGAAGAAACAACTGAAACTGCTTTTGAAGGTGTTGATATTGCGCTTTTCTCAGCTGGTGGTTCTACATCTGCTAAGTTCGCTCCATACGCGGTTAAGGCTGGTGCCGTTGTTGTAGATAATACTTCTTATTTTCGTCAAAATCCTGATGTTCCTTTGGTTGTTCCTGAGGTTAATGCACATGCTTTGGATGCACATAATGGAATTATCTCTTGTCCAAACTGTTCAACTATTCAAATGATGGTTGCTTTGGAACCAATTCGTCAGAAGTGGGGCTTGGAACGGATTATCGTTTCAACTTATCAAGCTGTATCAGGTGCAGGTATGGGTGCAATCCTAGAAACCCAGGCTCAACTTCGAGCTGTATTGAATGATGGGGTTGAGCCAAAAGCTGTTGAAGCAAACATCCTTCCATCTGGTGGTGATAAGAAACATTACCCAATCGGATTCAATGCACTTCCTCAGATTGACCTCTTCACTGAAAATGACTATACATACGAAGAGATGAAAATGACAAAGGAAACGAAAAAAATCATGGAAGATGATAGTATTGCCGTTTCTGCAACCTGTGTTCGTATTCCAGTTTTGTCAGCTCACTCAGAATCTGTTTACATTGAGACAAAAGAGATTGCTCCGATTGATGAAGTGAAAGCTGCAATCGCTGATTTCCCAGGTGCTGTTCTCGAAGATGATGTTGCCAACCAAATTTATCCTCAAGCAGTCAATGCTGTTGGAAGTCGTGATACCTTTGTTGGTCGCATTCGTAAGGATTTGGACAAGGAAAATGGCATCCATATGTGGGTTGTTTCAGATAACTTGCTGAAGGGTGCTGCGTGGAACTCAGTTCAAATCGCAGAAACACTTCATGAACGTGGTCTTGTTCGTCCAACAGCAGAGCTGAAATTTGAATTGAAATAAGAACTTATTAACAGAAGTACACAAAAGGCTGCGCTCAGCCTTTTTTAGCAATAATAAGAGAGGAAGTACGATGTCTATTCAAGATTTACGTGATGTAAAAATTATCACAGCGATGATTACCCCTTTCAAAGAAGATGGTTCTATCAATTTTGACGTTTTACCAGAATTAATTGAGCATTTGTTGGCACATCATACGGAAGGTATTTTATTAGCAGGTACAACAGCCGAAAGTCCGACATTGACACACGAAGAAGAATTGGAGTTGTTTGGTGCAGTTCAAAAAATTGTCAATGGCCGTGTTCCTCTAATTGCTGGTATTGGTACCAACGATACCCGTGACTCAATTGAGTTTGCCAAAGAAGTTGCAGCTTTTGGCGGTTTTGCAGCTGGTTTGGCTATTGTCCCTTATTACAATAAGCCATCTCAAGAGGGAATGTATCAGCACTTTAAGGCTATTGCTGACGCTTCTGATTTACCAATCATTATTTACAATATTCCTGGACGCGTAGTGGTGGAAATGACTCCTGAAACCATGTTGCGTTTGGCTGAACATCCTAATATTATCGGTGTCAAGGAGTGTACTAGCCTTGCCAATATGGCTTATTTGATTGAGCACAAACCAGAAGATTTCTTAGTCTACACTGGTGAAGATGGTGATGCTTTCCATGCAATGAATCTGGGAGCTGATGGGGTCATCTCTGTTGCGTCCCATACTAATGGTGATGAGATGTACGAAATGATTTCCGCTATCGCTCAGCAAGATATCAAAACGGCGGCAGCCATTCAACGGAAATTTATTCCGAAAGTCAATGCCTTATTCTCATATCCAAGCCCTGCACCGGTGAAAGCAGTATTAAATTATCTAGGATTTGAAGTTGGACCGCTTCGCCTACCACTCGTACCATGTCCTATTGAAGATGCAAAACGGATCATCAAGGTCGTTGTAGACGGCGATTATGAAGCAACAAAAGCCACCGTCACCGGAGTAGTCAGACCGGATTATTAAAACAGTCAGGGGAGTGACTGTTTTAACGCGAGCCTAAAAACAAGAAAGCGAGCACGTCCAGTGGACGTTTTTAACCCGAGCTGAGAAACTATAAATAAACAATGACTGTTTGTTTTCTGAAATTATAAGAAAGAACACAGATTTTTAAATCAGTAATTTGAAAATCCGTGTTCTTATTTTTTTCTTAGATAAACAAATATTAGAAAGCACAACATTTCTAAAAATCATTTTCCATTCTCCATTTTCCAGTTGCAAGCCTTTCCATTCTTGTTAATTTCTTGTTATAATGACAAAAAAGGATGAAGGAGCAAGTATGAAAATTGTTATTATCGGAGCTTCATTTGCTGGGTTGAGTGCAACTTTGGAGTGTAGAAAATTGTATAAAGATGCTCAGATTACATTGATTGATCGAGAAAAGGATGTTGCCTTTTTTCCAAATGCCTTAAACTGGAAATTGTCAGATCGCATGACTGAATGGGAGGAAGCAAGGATTTCTCTGTACAAGGAACTATTGCAGACTACCATTACCTGTCTCTTTGAAACTGAGTGTTTAGCCATTAATCCTGAAACGAATCGGATTAAATTAAGACAGCAAAATGTCATCAGTGAAATAAGCTATGATCGTCTGATCTTAGCTATGGGTGCCAGTCAAACGTGGGAATGGGGCCAGGAAGAACTTCAAGACTACTTGATCCGGTCTAAGACCCTTACTCAAGCGCAAAGAAGTCTAGAAAAAATAAAGCAAGCAAAAACTATTGCAGTGATTGGAGCAGGGCAGATTGGATTAGAAAGCTTGGATGCTCTGAGTCGAATGAATTTGAAGTTACATGTGTTCGAGGCGCAAGATTCCCTGTTGGCGAAGTATCTTGATGAGGAGATGGTTGAGCCCATATGTCTGGAAATGGAACAAAGAGGAATTCTAATACATTTATCCGAAACTGTGAATCAGATTGAGATAGATGAGCAGGAAAAGCAAGTTATTTGCCGGACTGTGAATGGAATGTATCGAGCTGATTTTATTCTTCCATCAACGAATTTAATACCCAATATTCAATTGGTAAAAAATCTCCTGAGAATAAACGTTGAAGGTACTGTGTGGGTAAATGAGTATCTTGAAACCAGCCAGAAAAATATTTTTGCTGTGGGAGATTTGGTTAGTTTACCAGTAGAATATTTTGGCCAAGCATATCTTCCAATGATTCATCATGCTATCCGAACTGGTAGACTAGCTGCTCAGAACTTAGTGATGCAGAGTATTCCATTGAAGAAAACCCAACGGATTGTATCGAGTCGCTTGTTTGGCTATTATGTGACTAGTATTGGGTTAACAGAAAGTGAAGCAAATTTATGGCTGAATTGTAAGTCGATTCGGATGAGGAGCCCATACAGTCAATGGGAATCAGAAATGGCTGATTTTAAATTGATTGTAGATAAAAATGGACGGATTGTAGGAGGTCAACTCGTTTCGGTTGTCGATCATATTGAACAAATGGATGCCTTGTCACTTGCTATTTCAAATGGTTTAACAGTATTTGATCTAGTCCAACAATCTTGGTTATGTCTTCCAGGTAAGACTCCCTTGGTGCCAATGATGGTAGAAGCAGCTCAGGAATATATTCGGCAAGAAAACCTAGCACATAGGGAGGTTGACTATGCAGATTGATTCCCTATTGGAAAAGCGCGAACGAGCTATTTATCAGTTGCTCCTGTTTGTGGAAAACAGAAAAGACGCTCCCTTGCTGAAAGATGTGTGTCGCCATTTAGATCTAACAAAATCAACTTTATTGCGCTATATAGATTCTTTTAATGAAGAGTCGCATGCTGCAGAATTGGGTCTTTTATTTCACCTTGAGGAAGAAAAGGTTTCTTTACAAAAAGATGCTCGACTAAGTCAGCAACGAATATTATCTTATCTTTTTCAGCCAAGTATCAAGTATCAGATCATTGTATTTTTATTAGATAAAGAAGATGTTTCTTTACAGACATTGTCTCAAGAATTACTAATTAGTGAGGCAACGCTCAATCGCCATCTCGCATCACTAAACCAATTACTGGCTGAATTCGGCATCGCCATTAAAAGCGGCCGGTTGAAAGGAAGCGAGCTTCAAATCCGGTATTTTTTACATCAAGTCCTCCTCTTGACATCTGTTAGCTCCAAATACCAAGAGGAATTTGCCAGACGCCATTTGGACGCCTTATTACCCTTATTTGAACGCTTTTATCAGTCAAAACTCAATCCTAAACAGGCCTATCGTCTTTTATTATGGTTGATGATTTCACAACAACGGTCTAAGTTACAACAGTTAGATTATAGGGCACTGTATAGCCTCATGAGACCTTATCAGGACCATAAATTTTATCGACAATTGCGGAAGATGTATCTGACAGTGGGACAACAACAATCTGCTTCCTTTCAGGAAGGGGATATCATGGCTTTATTTGCATTTTTGTTTAGTCACTTTATTTTAGAACCACATCAGTTGGAACAGGTTCTGGGCTTTGGGGGTCCAATTATGCAAGCAACGTCACTTGCTTTGCACGTTTTTCGTTCACACCTAGGAGAGTCCTTGTCGATTTCAGAAGAGGCCCTTTATCATTTGAATCAGACCATGAGTCAATTGTATTTCTTTCAATCTTCGCTTGAACTTGAAGTGGTACAAGAACTTTCATTTGAAGACGAATCAACCCAATTATTAAAAGATGTCTTTAAAACAGCTTTTCATAGAAGTTTAGATGCTGATCAGGTAATGGCTAGCTATTCTCCAAAAATCAAAGCCTTATATGTATATTTTAGTCAGATAAAGCCGATACAGGTCAAAATTGGTTTCGCATCTTCTTTACATGAGGTTTTATCCTATCCTTTATTAATGCAGTTGAGAGAAAAGCTTGAAGGCAATCGTCAGGTGCTTATAGACCCCTATCAGAATGGAGAATCTTATGATTTCATTATCACTGACTACCTTAACGAATCGTCATGTCCTATTTATTATTTAGGAAATCAATTAAAAATGTATGATGTTGTACAATTGAAATCTATTATACAAGAGCTGTACAATCAAAAGGCAAGACAATCAGAAAAAATTGCAACTCAAACACCTTTTCCAATAGAACATCGGTAACTGATTGAAAAAATATCTTTAGCAGGAACAAAATAGTTGCTTGAAAAAATTTGATATTCGTTGATTTGCTGGACTTTCTAGCTCACTTATATCAAATTTTTTTATTTTTTTAAAAAAATTGATAGGATACTTTCCCGAGAATGGGTTAGAATAGAGTTACTAAGAAAACGGAAGCGTTTTCAAAAAATATAAACAAACAGGAGGGAGACCTATGTCTACTGAAAAATACATCATGGCTATTGACCAAGGAACTACAAGTTCACGTGCCATCATCTTTAATAAAAAAGGTGAGAAAGTTGGCAGTTACCAAAAAGAGTTTACGCAAATTTTCCCTAAGCCAGGTTGGGTTGAACATAACGCCAATGAAATTTGGAATTCGGTCCAGTCAGTCATTGCAGGATCCTTTATCGAAAGTGGTGTTCGTCCTGATCAGATTGAAGGAATTGGTATTACCAACCAGCGTGAAACAACGGTGGTCTGGGATAAGGAAACAGGTCTTCCAATTTACAATGCCATTGTCTGGCAATCTCGCCAAACAGCTCATCTTGCTGACCAGCTGAAAGCGGATGGTCACGCAGATATGATTCATAAAAAAACAGGCCTTGTAGTGGATGCTTACTTCTCAGCAACCAAAGTTCGTTGGATTTTGGATCAAGTCCCTGGGGCGCAGGAACGTGCTGAAAAAGGTGAGATTTTGTTCGGAACCATTGATACTTGGTTAGTGTGGAAGTTAACAGATGGCAAACAGCATGTGACAGATTATTCAAACGCAGCTCGTACCATGCTCTTCAATATTGAAGAGTTGAAATGGGATGATGAAATTTTATCTCTTCTCAACATTCCAAAAGCCATGTTGCCAGAAGTTCGTTCAAACTCTGAAGTTTATGGAAAGACAGCTCCATTCCATTTCTATGGCGCAGAAGTGCCAATCTCTGGCATGGCAGGTGACCAACAGGCTGCCCTATTTGGACAACTGGCATTTGAGCCAGGTATGGTGAAAAATACTTACGGAACTGGTTCTTTCATCGTGATGAATACAGGTGAGGAGATGCAGTTGTCTCGTAATAATCTATTAACGACGATTGGCTATGGTATCAATGGTAAAGTATACTATGCTTTGGAAGGCTCTATCTTTATCGCTGGTTCGGCGGTTCAATGGCTCCGTGACAGCATGCGAATGGTGACAACCTCGTCTGAGTCAGAAGAGTTGGCACGCAAATCTACCAGCAATGATGAAGTCTATGTTGTTCCAGCCTTTACAGGACTTGGAGCTCCGTATTGGAATTCAGATGCGCGTGGCGCTGTTTTTGGATTGACACGTGGTACAACAAAAGAAGACTTCGTCAAAGCAACTCTTCAATCCATTGCCTATCAAGTTCGTGATGTTATTGATACCATGCAATTAGATACGGGTATTGATATTTCTGTCTTGAAGGTTGACGGTGGTGCAGCTATGAACAGCCTCCTCATGCAATTCCAAGCAGATATTTTGGGTATTGAAATCTCACGCGCTCAAAACCTTGAAACTACAGCTCTTGGAGCAGCATTCTTGGCAGGTTTAGCAGTTGGTTTCTGGAATGATTTGGATGAATTGAAAGAACTCAACGCTGTCGGCCAATCTTTCCAACCAACCATGAACGAAGCTCGTAAAGAAAAACTTTACAAGGGATGGAAAAAAGCTGTCGCAGCAACTCAACTATTTGCAGAAGTGGATGAAGAGCAATAAAGGACTTGTTAGCGAGGGGAAAGAAGGCTTTCCTCTTGCTAGACAGTCCTATTCGAAAGTTAGGAAGTGAATCGTATGGAATTTTCAAAAGAAACAAGACGCATAGCCATTGAACGAATGCAGGATCGTCAACTAGACCTCCTCATTATCGGTGGTGGTATTACGGGTGCTGGTGTGGCTTTACAAGCAGCAGCAAGTGGCATGGAAACAGCCTTGATTGAAATGCAAGACTTTGCAGAAGGAACTTCCAGTCGCTCAACAAAATTGGTGCATGGTGGATTACGTTATTTGAAACAATTTGACGTGGAAGTGGTATCCGATACCGTATCTGAACGTGCTGTAGTACAAAATATTGCCCCACATATTCCAAAGCCAGACCCAATGCTTTTACCAGTGTATGATGAGCCAGGTTCAACCTTCAGCCTCTTCCGTTTGAAAGTAGCCATGGACTTATATGACCTCTTAGCTGGTGTCAACAATACTGCAATGGCCAATAAGGTCTTGACTAAAGAAGAAGTCATTGAACGTGAACCAAACTTGAAGCAAGAAGGATTGATTGGTGGCGGTGTCTACCTCGACTTCCGCAACAATGATGCCCGCTTGGTCATTGAGAACATCAAACGTGCAGCCAAAGACGGCGCCTTGATTGCCAGCCGTGTCAAAGCTGAGAAATTTATCAAGGATGAGTCAGGTAAAGTTATCGGAATTGTTGCTCGTGATTTGCTGACAGATAGCACCTTTGAAATTCATGCTCGTTTGGTCATCAATACAACAGGACCATGGAGTGATGAAGTGCGTAATCTGGGTGGCGAGGGCTCAGGCGTTCTCCAGATGCGTCCAACCAAAGGTGTACACCTAGTTGTCGATAGCACTCGCTTGTCTGTTCCTCAGCCAACTTACTTTGATACAGGTCGCGCAGATGGTCGAATGGTCTTTGTCCTTCCACGTGAAAATAAAACCTATTTTGGTACAACAGATACAGACTACACTGGCGATTTGGCGAATCCGATGGTAACCCAAGAAGACGTTGACTATCTGCTTGATATTGTCAACAATCGCTTCCCAGAAGCAAACTTGACCTTGGATGACATTGAGAGCGGTTGGGCAGGTCTTCGTCCCCTCTTGTCTGGAAATGGAGCTTCTGACTACAACGGTGGAAACAACGGAAAACTCAGCGATGAGAGCTTCAATAGCTTGATTGAAACAGTTAAAGGTTATTTGAACAATGAAAAGAGTCGTGACGATGTGGAGCAAGATTTGACACATTTGGAAGGCAGTGTTTCTGAAAAACACCTGAATCCATCTGCTGTATCACGCGGTTCTGCACTTGATCGCGATGACAATGGTTTGCTGACTCTTGCAGGTGGTAAAATCACAGACTTCCGTAAGATGGCCGAAGGAGCAATAGAAAAGGTTGCAGACATCCTCAAAGAAGAACATGGTCGCAACTTTAAACTCATCAATTCTAAGACCTATCCAGTCTCTGGTGGTGAATTGAACCCGGCAAACGTTGCAGAAGAAATCGAACATCTTGCTCAACTAGGTGTGAAGAAAGGTCTTGTCTATGATGATGCGCTTTACTTGGCAAACTTGTACGGCTCGAATGCGCCAAAAGTCTTTGCATTAAACCATAAAGTAAAGGCCGTTTCTGGCTTGAACAAGCGTGATTTGCTTTCCCTTCACTATGCTATGAAGGAAGAGATGACCTTGACTGCAGTTGACTATCTTCTCCGTCGTACCAATTACATGCTCTTTATGCGTGATCAGTTGGATGCGGTGGCACCAGACATTTTGAAAGAGATGGCTGCTTACTATGCTTGGTCAGAAGAAGAACTAGCACAACAGGAACAATTGTTGGCAGATACACTTGTTAAGAATGATTTGACCTATTTAAAAGAAAAATAGAAAGAGGTGCATGATGGCAAATGAATTAATCGGTGAAGTGTTGGGTACCGCCTTACTTGTCTTACTAGGTAATGGTGTGGTAGCAGGAGTAGTACTAGATAAGAGTAAGGCTAAGGATGCTGGTTGGATTGTAATCACAATTGGTTGGGGTCTAGCAGTAGCCATGGCAGCTTTTGTGAGTGGCTTATTGGGACCTGCCCACCTCAATCCAGCTGTATCAATTGCAATGGCCTTTGCAGGAAATCTCCCATGGGGGTCTGTAGTCCCTTATATCCTTGCTCAATTTATCGGAGCTTTTATCGGTAGTATCCTAGTTTTCCTCATGTACAAAGATCACTACGACGCTACTGAGGACACAGGCGCTGTATTGGCAACTTTCTCTACTGGTCCTGCCATCCGCAACCTTGTTTCCAATACAATTAGCGAAGCAATTGGAACCTTTGTTTTGGTCTTGGGATTATTGGCTTTCGGTCAGTATGATTTTCCTACAGGACTTGGTACCATAATTGTTGGTGGCTTAATCCTATCTCTAGGAGTATCATTAGGAGGTCCCACAGGATATGCCCTAAACCCTGCGCGTGACCTTGGTCCTCGTATCATGCATGCCATTCTTCCGTTGAAGCACAAGGGTGATTCGGATTGGGGTTATGCTTGGGTACCAGTAGTTGGTCCGATCATCGGAGGCTTGCTAGCGGCTGCCCTATATGGTCTCATTTTTTAAGAAATATCCTTCTCTAATCAGCAATGGTTAGGGAATTTTTTTGGTATTTGGATAACAATTGTAAACAAGATAGTTTAAAATATCAATAACTAGTGATAAAATAATTGTATCATAATCTAAGAGGTATTCTTATGAACAATACAGGTATTCATCACATTTCAAGCTTGGTAGGAAATATTCATCAAGCCTATCATTTTTATCACCATATTCTAGGCTTGAAATTAACCTTAAAAACGGTGAATCAGGACGATTCTTCTATGTATCATTTGTTTTTTGGAGATGCAGAAGGTCGATTTGGAACGGAATTCACTATTTTTGATATGCCGACACTAGCTCGACAACGGGAGGGAGCAAATCGATTGGAGAGAACCGTTTTTCTAGTCAAAGATTTAACTGCCTTGGAATTTTGGCAGAAAAGATTGACAGAGTTTGAAGTGGTAAACGAAGGGATTCAGGCTTTTGGAAGCGGGCATATCTTGAATTTCCAAGATGAGGATGGTCAGTTGCTTGGTTTAACATACCATGAATCCATAGGAGAGATGCTACCTGTTGAGATCAAGGACATTCCTGCGGCTGCAGCAATTGTAGGCATAGCTGGCATAAAAATGCGGGTTCGTGAAGAGAAAGCTCTAATTGAATTACTTGAGGACCGTTTTGGTTTTGTGGAAGAAAATCGATTTGAATACCAGGGACAAGAAGTGATTTCACTAGTATTTGATAACGAGTTTCAACACCGAGTGCAGGTTATGGTCGATAAGGAATCAAAAATCAGTGTAATCGGTGTTGGTGGTATCCATCATGTGGCTTTCGGCGTTCTAGAGGAATCTGATTTAAAAGAAATGGTTGATCATTTGAATTTTCAAAATCGTCCACACTCTGGTATTATCAATCGAGATTTCATGCATTCCTTGTACTTCCGAGCACCAAATTATCTCATGTTTGAGGTTGCAACGATGAATGGTGATAAAGAAGCTCCAATGCCAAATCAATCATCCAAATTAGATGAAGTTGAATTATTTCTACCAAGTTTCTTAGAGCAAGAACGATTAGAAATTGAAAAAATACTCGATCAACGTTATTAGGAGAAAATTTGTATGGATTATCGCTTTATCAGAGGGACCAGACCCCGTCTCTTGGTCTTTTTCCACGGTACAGGTGGCGACAAGGAATCAATGCTCTTTCTCCGCCAACAGCTGGATCCAGAAGCTTTTATCCTTTCCTTGGATGGAAGTTGGGGACAAGGCAGGAAAAGGCGTTTCTTTGCCCCGCTGATTGATGGTCAGCTGGATCTTGTCGATGTTGAAATGCGCTTGTCGGCTTTTCTGGATTTTTGGCAGGACTCAGACATTCAGCCCTACCAGCAGGTTACCTTCGTTGGCTTTTCAAATGGTGCCAACTTCATCATGGTCTTGTTAACCAAACAGTCAAATCTGGCGGACAATTATATCTTGCTCCACCCTTCAGCCTTAGATTATGCTTTTCCTATGGAAAATAGCAGAGCAGAGATTTTGTTTACACTAGGGCAGAATGACCAACTCGTCGACCAAGTTTCTCTTGAAAATCTTGTAGATGATTGGCAAGCGTCAGCCTTTCCCAAAGCCAACCTAGCTCGTTTTGACAAAGGCCACTTTCTAAGTCAAGACGAATTGACCTATGTTAGAAATTGGTATCAGGAAAAAATAAACGAAAAGACCTGAACAAGTTGTTCAAGCCTTTAAGAGTTATTAGATTAAAGATTCTAATTTGTCAATCAATGAACCTACATAGGCGATGGTTTCTTTAAGAGGTTGATCTGTTGAAACGTCAACACCAGCGTGTTTAGCAAGGTCTTGGGCAGAAAGACTTGCACCGAGTGACAAGGTTTCCAACCATTTTTCAACAACTTCTTCAGGATTTTCTTCCAATTGCTTAGCCATAGCAGTACCGATGGTCAAACCAGCTGAGTAGGTATATGGATACAAACCAATGTAGTAGTGTGGTTGACGCATCCAGATAAGACCTGCATCGTCACCGATTTCAAAGTCATCACCCCAGAATTCTTTGATGATGTCTAGCTTGATTTGACAGAGAATGTCCCCATTTAGATATTCATCATTATCAAGGCGAGTGTAGACTTCACGTTGGAAGGCAGCTTCAAGCAAGTGAGTCACCATGTTGTGGAAGTAGGTGCGACTAATCAATTCACTAATTAAATAGGCTTGGAAACCAGGATCTTGATTGTTTTTCAAGAGGGTATTACATGTCAAGACCTCATTTGCAGTAGATGGAGCTTCGATGAAGTATAGTGATGGTTCATAGCTTAGCACACTTTGTTTCTTAGCCAATTGGAAATGACCAGCATGTCCTAATTCGTGAGCCAATACCAAGACCTCATTCATCAAACCTGTCCATGAAAGTAAGATGTAAGATGGTCCATCATACAAGGTAGCACAGAATCCACCTGTTGCCTTGCCTTCGTTTTGAGCAAAGTCAATCCAACGCTCATCAAATGATTGTTCAATCATTTTCACATAATCTTCACCAAGAATGCCCAAGCAGTCAATCAAGAATTGTTTGGATTCTTCAGGAGTAATGCGTTGGTTGTATTCAGATGGCAGACTGATTTTCAAGTCAGCGTGTGTGATTTTATCCAAACCATGAGCCTTAGCAACCAATTTCACATAGCGACGCATGTGAGGAGCCAATTCTTTCATGATGACATCAATCTGACGGTCGAAGAGGTCGCGAGAGACATTTTGGCTATGCAAGAGGAAGTCGATCGTATTGTCAAATCCACGCAAGCGAGCTTCGATTTGTTCGTTTTTGATATGAGACAAATAAGTCGCTGCAGTTGTATTCTTGTATTTCTTCAAGGTTGAATAGAATCCAGCAGCTGAATTGCGACGGATTTCGGTATCATGGCTGAGTTCATAATCATTTTCAAAGAGAACATAGCTGTTTCCAAGTGTTTCACCATTGGCTTCAAAACTATCAAAAGTCATATCCTCAAACTTGGTCACACCGTAATTGTTATAAGGCTGACTAAATGTTGGTGCAAAGTTTGCAAGAAGCTCTTCTTGTAAAGGATGAAGCTGGTATGGTTTTTGACGAATAATATTTTGGATGTATGATTTCCACTGAGGTTGGTCAGTAATCACACTTTCCAATACATCTTGGTCTAGTAAAGTCAGTTCTGTATGTAAGAAAGACAATTTTGGAATTGTGTAGGCAATTGTCAAGTCAAAGTCATTTGACAAACTGGCTAACTCGGTGTTCATTTTATCAACTTCAAGCGGTAGGAAAGCGTAGTGTGATAATTTACTCTCTAAAATAGCTAAGCCTTCGTATTCTTTTAGAGCTGCCACAATGGTCTCAAGTGTTGTTAATTTCCCTTTGTAACTTGCTTCAAAATTCTCAACTTGTTTTTTATAGGTTGCCAAGGCATCTTTATAGGCCTGATTATCTGGAAAAATCAGATTGGTATTCCAAGTAAGTTGAACGTCAATTTCATGACGCTTTGGCATTGCAGTAGACATTGTATTCTCCTTTATGTTGTAATATTGACATTATATCACAGAATGAAAAAAGAAACTTGACAAAACCGTGAAAAACCTAGATAATAGAAGTATGAAAGGGTTTACTGAAAACCAGAAAGGAGCTTTTATGCAAGTCATTAAACGTAGCGGAGAAATTGTTGAATTTGATCCAGAAAAAATTTATCAAGCTATTCTCAAGGCAGCCCAAACAGTTTATGTTATTGATGAAACTTGGCGCAAGAATCTTGCTCAGGTAACCAAAAAAGTTGTTCTTGACTTGGAAGAAGCTCATACAGAGCGACCTACCATTAGTATGGTTCAATCTCAGGTTGAACATCGTTTGCTTGATGCGGGTTATATCTCAATTGCAGAACATTATATTTCTTATCGTTTACAACGTGATTTGGAACGTAATGGTTATGCTGATAAGATTATTGTGCATTTGCGTTTTGAACAAGTACGTTAAGCTAAGACCTAGAGGAATCTAGGTTTTTTGCATATCAATCAATACATATTTTGGCAATAATCAATTAAATTTAAAAAATGTGATATTCTGAGCATATTCTTTGAAATCGGTAACATTCATATTGTATAATATAATTTGTAAAAAAAATATATTTTCGAAAGTGAGATTTTACTATGTCTAAAATCGTTGTTGTTGGTGCTAACCACGCTGGTACTGCCGCAATCAAAACTATGTTAACAAAATATGGTCAAGAAAATGAAATCGTTGTATTTGACCAAAACTCAAACATTTCATTCTTGGGTTGTGGAATGGCTTTATGGATTGGTGAGCAAATTGCTGGTCCTGAAGGACTTTTCTACTCAAACAAAGAAGAGTTGGAGAGTTTGGGAGCTACAGTTTATTTGGAGTCACCTGTTACAAATATTGACTATGATGCTAAAACAGTTACTGCGCTTGTAAATGGTCAAGAACATGTTGAATCATTTGACAAACTTCTTCTCGCAACTGGTTCACAACCTATCTTGCCACCAATCAAAGGCGCTGAAATTAAAGAAGGTTCTCTTGAATTTGAAGCAACTCTTGAAAACTTGCAATTTGTTAAATTGTACCAAAACTCAGCTGATGTTATCGAAAAATTGAAAAACAAAGATATCAATCGTGTAGCAGTTGTAGGTGCTGGTTATATTGGTGTTGAGCTTGCGGAAGCGTTCCAACGTAAAGGTAAAGAAGTAGTCCTTATCGATGTTGTTGATACATGTTTAGCTGGTTACTATGACCGCGACTTGTCAGACCTTATGGCTAAAAACTTGGAAGACAATGGTATCAAACTTGCTTTCGGTGAAACTGTTAAAGAAGTTGCTGGTGATGGCAAAGTTGAAAAAATTATCACAGACAAGAACGAATACGATGTTGACATGGTTATCTTGGCAGTTGGTTTCCGTCCAAACACTGCATTTGCAGGTGAAGGAATTGAGCGCTTCCGCAATGGTGCCTTCCTTGTAAACAAACGCCAAGAAACTTCAATCCCAGGCGTTTACGCTATTGGTGACTGTGCAACAATTTACGACAATGCTACTGGCGACACAGGCTACATCGCATTGGCTTCAAACGCGGTACGTACTGGTATCGTAGCAGCTCACAACATCTGTGGCACTGACCTTGAAGGTATCGGTGTACAAGGTTCTAACGGTATCTCTATCTATGGATTAAACCTTGTATCAACAGGTTTGACACTTGAAAAAGCTACTCGTCTTGGCTTTAACGCAGCAGTTACTGAAGTTACTGATAACCAAAAACCAGAATTCATTGAACATGGTAATTTCCCTGTAACTCTCAAGATTGTTTACGATAAAGATTCACGTCGTGTTCTTGGTGCACAAATGGCTGCTCGTGAAGATATTTCATTGGGTATCCACCTCTTCTCATTGGCAATCCAAGAAGGTGTAACAATCGAAAAATTGGCCTTGACAGACTTGTTCTTCTTGCCACACTTCAACAAACCTTACAACTACATCACAGTAGCTGCCTTGGGTGCTGAATAATCAATTTAAGTTGATAAATATGGCTCAGAGATGTTCTCTGGGCTTTTTTGGGCGGTGGTTCTCACGTTGTCGACTGCCTATCTAGAGTTTTTTTGGTATAATGGAGGGTATGATTATAACGAACCTGTATTCACAGTGTAGTACTTCCATCTAAGGCTAGTTTTTCAGCTATTCATCGTTTGTTTTTCCAAAAATACAGTCGGTATTTCCTCAAAAAAATACCTTGATTAGCTATAAACGATCTTCTATTTGAAAGTAAATTACTTGTAAATACAAGTTCTAAGAAAGTATGAGAAAATGAACCCATTATTAAACGGAATGAATGACAGACAGGCAGAAGCGGTGCAGACGACAGAAGGACCGCTATTGATTATGGCAGGGGCTGGTTCGGGTAAGACGCGAGTTCTGACTCACCGTATCGCTTATTTGATTGAAGAAAAAATGGTCAATCCTTGGAATATCTTAGCTATTACCTTTACGAATAAAGCGGCGCGTGAGATGAAGGAGCGGGCCTATGCTCTCAATCCTGCTACTCAAGATTGTTTGATAGCTACCTTCCACTCCATGTGCGTACGGATTTTGCGTCGTGATGCTGACCATATTGGTTATAATCGCAATTTTACGATTGTCGATCCAGGTGAGCAACGCACCCTTATGAAACGGATTTTGAAAAATCTTAATTTAGATCCGAAAAAGTGGAGTGAACGTTCTATCCTGGGAACCATTTCTAATGCCAAAAACGATTTGATTGATGACAAGGCATTTGAAGCCCAGGCAGGCGATCTATATACGCAGATTGTTGCTAAATGCTACACGGCTTATCAAAAGGAGCTAAGACAGTCAGAGGCCGTTGACTTTGATGATTTGATCATGTTGACGCTCCGCCTTTTTGACCAAAATCCAGAGGTCCTGACCTATTACCAGCAGAAATTCCAGTACATCCATGTCGACGAGTATCAGGATACCAATCATGCCCAGTACCAATTGGTTAAGCTCCTGGCATCTCGTTTCAAGAATATCTGCGTGGTTGGAGATGCGGACCAGTCTATCTATGGTTGGCGTGGTGCGGATATGCAAAATATCCTGGACTTTGAAAAGGATTATCCAGAGAGCAAGGTCGTGCTTTTGGAGGAAAACTATCGTTCGACCAAGAACGTCTTGCAGGCAGCAAATGAAGTGATAGAAAACAATCGCAATCGCCGTCCGAAAAAACTCTGGACACAGAATGCCCAAGGGGATTTGATTACCTATTATCGTGCTCGGGATGAAAATGACGAGGCAATATTTGTAGCGAGTCAGATCGACCAGTTGCACCGAGAAGGCAAGGCCTATAAGGATTTTGCAGTTCTCTACCGGACCAATGCTCAATCCCGTACCATTGAAGAAGCTCTGCTCAAGTCCAATATCCCTTACACAATGGTTGGCGGTACTAAGTTCTACAGCCGTAAGGAAATTCGGGATGTCATTTCCTACTTGAACCTCATTGCCAACCCATCAGATAATATCTCTTATGAACGCATTGTCAATGAGCCAAAGCGTGGTGTTGGCCCCGGTACGGTTGAAAAGATACGTGATTTTGCGACCAGTCATGGCATGTCCTTGCTGGAAGCATCACAAGATATTATTCTGTCACCAATCAAAGGCAAGGCTGCACAGGCGGTCTTTGACCTAGCCAATCTTCTTTATAAGCTCCGTAATCAACTGGATAGCTTAACAGTTACTCAAGTGGTAGAAACTGTCTTACAGGAGACAGGCTACATTGATGCTCTTGCAGCACAAAATACGTTGGAAGCCAATGCTCGCATTGAAAACATCCAGGAATTCCTTTCTGTTACCAAAAAATTTGACGAAAAGGATGCTGAGGAAGAAGAGACAGGTCTGGATCGGTTGACGCGCTTCCTGCTTGATTTGGCATTGATTGCTGACACAGATGATGGCGATAGCGAATCTTCAGAAGTGACCCTCATGACTCTTCATGCGGCTAAGGGTCTGGAATTTCCTGTTGTCTTCCTGATTGGTATGGAGGAAAATGTCTTCCCGCTCAGCCGTGCAGCAGAAGAAGAGGATGAATTGGAAGAAGAACGTCGTTTGGCTTACGTAGGCATCACCCGTGCTGAGCAGACTCTCTACCTGACAAATGCTAATTCACGCCTCCTTTTTGGTCGCAGTAATTACAACCAACCTAGCCGCTTTATACGTGAAATTTCCAGTGACCTCCTTGACTACCAAGGGCTTGCTCGTCCAGCTAATACTAGCTTTAAGGCTTCTTATGTCAATGGCAGAGCGACACAGTTTGGACAAGGCATGAGCTTGCAACAAGCCCTACAAAGTCGAAAAGCAGCCGTACAACCATCCGCCAAGCTCGGAGGCAGTATGCCCTTCGCATCAAGCAACCAATCGTCAAGCTCAGGCACCAACTGGTCAGTTGGTGACATCGCAGTCCATAAGAAATGGGGCCGCGGAATAGTCCTTGAAGTATCAGGTTCAGGCAGCAATCAAGAACTCAAAATCAATTTCCCTGACATGGGACTCAAAAAAGTCTTGGCTAGCTTAGCGCCGATAAGTAAAGAAGATTAAATTTAGTTAAAAAACAATTGCAGTAAGCTCGAAAATATGATAAAATATTTTTGTAAAATTGAATAGAACATTTGGGGTGCCAAGAGGCTGAGATTATACCCATCGAACCTGATGCAGTTAGGATTGCCGAAGGGAAATGTGTATCAACAAATTTTGTTGACAAGTATTATATTCGTATTCTAATATAGGATACTGTATTTACTGGACATCAATCATCGTAGGTGTAACTCCATTTGATAAACCATCAGATGGAGTTTTTTTTATAGTCGAATGAAGAGTTTTCAGAAAAAAGGAACTGAGTGCAGGTAGATAGAACAGCCCAGAGACTGTTCTAGGTTGGAAATAAGATATGCGCAATAAGTTACTTTCGTAGAGTTCGGCAAGGCGAAAGTGATGATAAATCTAATACAATTAAGAATATTTTCACAAATAGTCTCAGCTGATTCATTTTATATTTCCTAACGAGAAAAAGTGAAAGGAGACATTGATGAACAAAATGGTCATTTGGCTTGACCTTGATGGAGTTATTTTTGATTCCTATGAGGTCTGGGACCAGGTGGTTCAAGGGATTTTGAAACATCACGGAGTTGCGTATACCCAGCAGATAAGGGAAGAACTTTGGCGTATTCCAATGGAAGATGTTAACGCGTATTTATTGCAACTTGTGGAGAATTCCTTAGATGAGAATGAACTTGAAAGGCAAAAAATGAATCAACTGCAATCACTATATAGAGATATTTCCTTGGTGGAAGGTGTGCATGAACTCCTATCTACATTGAAGGCAAAAGGTGCAGTCATTTACGCAGTCACTTCAAACTATCTGGAGCTGGCTGAACTAGGATTGTCATCCCATCATCTGTCTAACTATTTTGTGAAACTATATAGCAGTTTGGATCTGTTTGGGAGCGATAAAAATAGGGGATTTTACCAATTCATCCTACATCAGGAACGGATAGATCCAGCCAATATCGTAATGGTCGAGGATAATAAGAACAATCTTTGTATTGGATATGAGTTAGGAATAGCGGGAGTTTATATAGAACATCCAAATTCCCCTTTTTCTGTTGAGAATACCGGTATAGTTAGCATCAAGCAATTAAGTGAATTGATACCAATTTTGGAGGATAAAAAATGACATCTTTACATGTAGCATTATCAATAGCAGGAACAGATCCGACAGGCGGAGCAGGTATTATGGCTGATTTGAAGAGCTTTCAGGCTAGATCAGTTTATGGTATGGCAGTCGTGACGAGTGTCGTTGCTCAAAATACCAAAGGGGTGCAACTAATTCGTCATCTTGATCAGGAAATTTTAGAAGAACAATTGAAAAGTGTTTTTCAGGACATTGTTCCAGATGCAATAAAAACGGGAATGTTAGCACAAGTCGAGACCATAGAGCTCGTCGCAAGCTATCTTTCTGAACAGAAGTGTCCATATGTTTTGGATCCTGTTATGGTCGCAACGAGTGGAGACCGTTTGATTGAAGAGGATGCAATCCAAGCGCTGAAAACAAAATTACTGCCCCTTGCTACCATCATTACACCGAATCTACCAGAAGCAGAAGTTTTAGTCGGTAGAACACTGAAAAGTGAAAATGACATTATGAATGCGGGCCGTTGGATCCGGAAAGAGCTTGGGGTAAAAAATGTGGTCATTAAGGGTGGTCATTTGGCAAAGGTGGCATCTGACTACTTATTTTTAGAAGATGGTGAGATTAGTGTCATCAGTGCAGCACGCATTGCTACGAACCATACCCATGGTACAGGTTGTACCTATGCGGCAGTCATTACTGCAGAGTTGGCGAAAGGTCGGACAGTAGTACAAGCAGTCGAAACCGCCAAACGATTTATTACTGAAGCAATTCAGACTGCTCCAGAATTGGGTCATGGAAATGGTCCTGTTAATCATACCACCTACAGAGGAGAGTAACTAGATGTATTTGGAAAAATTACGTAGTCAAAATCCCTTGACCATTTGTATTACGAATGATGTAGTCAAAAATTTTACAGCCAATGGCTTGCTTGCTCTCGGTGCCTCCCCTGCGATGAGCGAGTATCCAGAAGATTTGGAGGATCTACTTCCCTATGCAAAAGGCTTATTGATTAATACAGGAACCTTGACCAATGAAACTTGGGAACTATACAAATCTGCCTTGGATATTGCTGAGAAATATGGTGTACCTACTGTCTTAGATCCTGTCGCGGCAGGTGCTGGTGCCTATCGCAAGAAAGTTGCCTTGGATCTGTTACATCATCATACTATTTCACTCGTTCGTGGGAATGCAGGAGAAATTGCAGCCTTGATTGGTGAAAGTATTGAAACGAAAGGGGTAGATTCTGCTCAGATTGACAATGTTGGTGAACTAGCTCTCAGAGCCAACCAACAATTAGGAATTCCTGTTGTGATTACAGGAAAAAAAGATGCTATCGCTGTGAATCATCAGGTTCGGATTTTGGAAAACGGTAGTGAGTTAATGACCCTAGTGACAGGGACAGGATGCCTACTGGGAGCAGTTCTGGCTGCCTCTATTCACCTAGCTGATGAGGATTCTTTATTGGATTGTTTGGAAGAGGTCCTATCGGCTTATTCGATCGCTGGAGAAATGGCAGAGCAGAAAACCTCACTACCAGGAACCTTCCAGATTGAGTTTATAAATAGCCTCTATGCAATCCAATCAGAAGAGGTTGAAGAAAATAAAAAGGTCATTCATTATGAATAGAAAAATCCTTCAAGTTTACTTTATTTGTGGCACGACAGATTGTCCAAAAGGCAAATTTTTGGATGTACTGGAAAAGGCATTGCAGGCAGGAATCACTTGTTTTCAATTTCGTGAAAAAGGTGAGCAAGGTTTAAAAGGGTCTGATAAACTACTGTTGGCAAAACAAGTTCAACACCTATGTCATCGCTATCAGGTTCCATTAATCATTAATGATGATGTTGAGTTAGCATGTGCAATTGATGCTGATGGAATACACCTTGGTCAGGAAGATTTGTCAGTAGTAGAAGCGAGACAGCTCTTCCCAGGGAAAATAATTGGACTATCAGTTGGAACAGAAGAAGAATACCTCAATTCGCCTATTGAACTAGTAGATTATATCGGAAGCGGACCTGTTTTTCCCACTTTATCTAAAGATGATGCTAGTCCAGCAATTGGAATGGATGGATTAAAGCAACTAAGGAGACTCAATTCCGATATTCCTATGGTTGCGATAGGAGGGTTATCTGCTAAAGATTGCAAGGATATTCTCCAAGCAGGTGCAGATGGCATAGCTCTTATCTCAGCCATTTCCCATGCTGAAGACCCCTACAAAGCAACCAAGATATTGGTGGATGGGATGCAAGCAATGTCTGTCTAAATTATTGTAGAATAAGATATATATTATAGCCAGGAGATTAAAAAGAGGGTTCGAATCCTCATTTTGTGTTAGTTGCGAACATGGACGAGTGATTTACTGAGTATAGTTGCTATATTTATTAGGTATAGTTGGACCAGTTGAACAGCAGATATGAAAATATTCAAAAGTTAGGGAAAGATTTCATACACAACACAATTTATTAGTTAAAAAAAGCTCCAAAACGTGGATTTGTCACATTTATAGAGCTATTTATATTTTTAAACTGATAAACTAAAAAGGAGGTAATTGTAAAAGGAACGTGATGGAAAAATCATAGATTTTTTATTAGCTATCTCAATTTCAGTGAAAAAAGTAACTTGTATCTGTATAGAATTTTTGAGTTGAAGTGATATCATTAATTTTGAATCTATGCTTTGTATCGCAATTGACAGATAGATACTGTGACAATTTTAAGGTATAATATTGCTTAAAATAAATTAAAAAGTTAATCACTAATTTCACTTTACATCTGGACTATTTGTTATAAGATAAGAACATCATATTCTATACGAAAATATTATCATAAAAACACTGTAATTAATATTTTTGTTCATTTTCAAAGTTTTCAGTGTTTCCTTATTTCCTAAAATTGGTACTATTCTGTGATATAATATGCTCAATAACTAAAAGGAGTTCACAATTGCACTACAAACATCTATTATTCGATCTTGACCATACTCTTCTTGATTTTAGTCGGGGTGAGGAGGTGGCTCTGACACAGTTTTTGGCTTCGATGGAGGTTGAGGATATTCAAGCTTTTAAAGAAGTCTATCGTCCGCTCAACCAGGGCATGTGGAAGGATTTAGAAAAAGGTCTGATCACAAAGAAAGAGTTGATTAATACTCGTTTTTCACGGACCTTTGCTCACTTTGGTCGTCAGGTTGATGGGAAGGAGATGGCTTTGCGATACCAAGAGTTTATAGGACAGCAGGGACAAATTTTTGCAGGAGCGGACAAGCTATTGCAAGAGCTGACCAAGCGTGGGTATCAGATTTATGCGGCGACCAACGGTGTGACCTATATTCAGGAAAATCGCTTGCTGCACTCACCGATTCAACCTTATTTTAAAGAAGTATTTATTTCAGAACAGATGGGGACGCAAAAGCCTTCGGCGGATTTTTATGAAAAAATAGCAGAGCAGATTGCAGGTTTTCAATTTGAACAAGCATTGATGATTGGAGATAGCCTTACTGCAGATATCCAAGGCGGGAATAATGCTGGTATGGATACTGTTTGGTATAATCCTTCTAACCTGATAAACAACAGCAAGGCTATTCCGACCTATACAATTCACAGTTATCAAGGATTACTAGAAATGTTATAAAATCGACTATACCCATCTAAATGGTTGAGAAAAATGTATCAGAGGAGAAAGTGTGAAGAGAATATTGAAAGCTATTCGACCCCAAAAATCACTGATAGAATTAAACTGGCTAGATGTGTTTGTCCTGACCGCAATTTTATTTGGCAATGCTATTTATACCTCGACCATGCAATGGATTGCATCTTCGTCTGCGACCAAAGTAGTGGAAAATGGAGTGCAATCCTTTACCGCAGCAGACAATTGGTGGGCATTGGTCAATCAAGGAAAACTGTTTTTGTTTGCCTTGGTTTATTTGCTGATTCGGAATTATGATTTCAAACAACTAAAGGTAAAATTAGAATGGACAGTTTTACTCTGGGGACCACGGATTTTTATCGGTGCTGGTTAGATTAGTGACTTGGCATTTACAGACTTTTCTTACCTTTCAGGGATTACTGGAGGGTATAACTATCTAGGATATCTCCCTTATTATAATCAGGATATCATGACGGTGATCCATCGCTTCTTAGCGGTTGATTATAGTACAGTTGTTTATGCTTTGTTTAACGGCTTATACGAAGAATTCTTTTTCCTAGGTTTATTGTTAAGTACAGATACAAAGAAACGCTCGCTCGTATTGCTTTTTTCAACCATCGTCCGAACCTCATTCCTTACCTATCAAGGATTGGTTTCAGCCTTAGTAATAGGTGTGCCGTTTGGTTTGTTTTACTATTATATGTATAGAAATAAAAATGATAATCTCCTACCTTACTTTCTAGCTCATGCTAGCTCATGCTCTGGCAGATATGGTTGGTACCAGCTTCTTGTCACTATTTATTGGGTAGAAAATAGCATTCTTCGAATAATGAAAATCCCATGGAATTCCTCTTTGTTCCATGGGATTTTTTACTATTCATTCCAGAATTTGCTTGCAATATCTTGACCTTGTTTGATTTTAGCCCATTGTTGTGGAATGGCCAATTCATTACCAGAGTCACATGAAGCAAAACCGCATTGGTGAGAAAGGTAAAGACGTTCTTTAGGGATGATTTTACTTGCTTCTTCTAAGAGTTTATAGACACGCTCTTCATCATCTAAATCGGTTGTCTTACTTGACAGAAGTCCAAGAACAACTTCTGCGTTTTTATCGCGTAAGCTTTCTAAGGCTTTCAAATCACCAGCACGCTCATCATCCCATTCAAGGAAGAAGCGGTCGTAGTGCTGATCACGCAAGAATTTTTCAGCGATTGCCTCATAAGTCCCACCAGAGGCATGACGACTTTCGTAGTTACCACGGCAGTTGTGTGTCCAAACAGTAAGACCAAGTGAATGTGCATAGTCAACGACTTCATTATTTATTTTGACAAAGGCATCTGCTAAATCAGCTAGTCCGGCATTGCCTTCAGCAAAGAAACTTGCAGGATTACTTTCATCAAAAAGTTCCCAAAGGCAGTCGTCGAACTGAATAATGGTGCCACCAGCAGTTTTATAGTCATCAAGGAATTCTTTATAAGATTGAATGAGACCGTTTTTTAAATCATCGGCAGTTGCATATACTTGACCTTCGCCATACAATTCATTAAAAACAGCAAGTTCAGTGTAAGCATGAGCTGGGCCCCATACAGTCAATTTTGTTTGCGTATCTACAGCTAGCTCATTCACTTTTTTAAAGATTTCAATAAAGTGGTGGTTCTTACCAGATAATTCTTCAGTGATGCGGATACCTATGTCTTTTCTTGTTTCAAAGTGACTGCCATCATGGTCTTTAAAAGTATATCCATGATCAGCAATATACCGTTCAATACCTTTTAAGCCCCATACAAAGTCAAGGTGCCACATAGATTTAGAATATTCTCCGTCAGTTAGGATATCTATTCCTTTTTCTTTTTGTTCCTTTACGATTGATTCGATGGCTGCTGTTTCAGTTTCTTGATATCCAGAGAAGTCATTATAAAAAGGATAATGGATATCATCTCTATGTTCGATTTGTGTTTTGTAGTCACGCAATTCTGCTGGACGTAGAAGGGAACCCACTAGTTGAAATCTTGATGTTGTCATTTGTAAATCTCTCTTTCACTTATTACTGAACTAATTCTATCCCAGTTTGCTTTATTTGAAAAATAGTTATTTTGAGTAAAAAGGTATAGTTGTTCGCTATATCACATTTTTAGATTTCTAAAATACTTTTTCTGGGGTTAGAACTATGGTATAATTTTCTTTGCAGAAATCCGAACGTTTGGAAAAAGTTTAGGGGAGAAGAATGAAAAAACACTTTAGTTTTATTTTATTAGGGATTATGATGTTGGGTGTGGTGATGAGGGCACCCTTTACAGCTTTGCCAGCAGTCCTCACAGATATTGCCTCTGGGTTGGGTGTTGAAGTGAGTTCACTCGGCATTTTAACTTCGATTCCCTTGATCATGTTTGCACTATGCTCATCAATAGCGCCACGTATGGCAGCAAAATTTGGCTTGGAACGTTTAATGGCCATTGTACTTGTGATTATGGTTATTGGTTCTGGATTGAGGGTGTTCAACCTCCAAACACTTTTCATCGGTACGATGATGATCGGAGCTAGTATCGCATTTATTAATGTCTTGTTGCCTAGCTTAGTTGCTGCTAATTTCCCGCATAAGATTGGGCTTTATACAACCATCTACATTACTCTGATGGGGATTGCCGGAACAGTCGCGTCAATGGTTGCAGTGCCAATTGTTTCAGCTACTTCTTGGAAATTTTTTATTTATTTAATCACTGGAGTCATTCTCTTAGCTTTACTTATCTGGTTACCAAATGTGAAGAACAATCATATGTTTGTGACTGGCAACCAATCAGAGAAAACAAGTTCTCTATGGAAAAATAAGGCTGCCATTGCCTTTCTTGTTTTTGGTGGGTTGCAATCCGTCTTGTTCTACACAGAAGTCACTTGGTTACCAACCATTTCGCAATCTATTGGATTTTCAAAAGCAGAAGCAGGGTTGATGTCTGGAATTTATAACTTGGCTGCCATACCAATGTCTTCAATCATTACAACTCTACTTTCGCGTCAGACGAAAGAATCTCGCAGGAACATCATGCTCCTCATCTCATTGGTTACATTAATTGGCTTGGCCCTTATGGTAATCACTCCAAAAAACTTTTTTGCTTGGACAATTATTCATATCGTACTCAGTGTTTCCAATGCATCACTCTTCCCATATATGATGCTCAGCTTTACTATGAAAACCAGTAACAGTCAGGCAACAGCTCGCTTATCAGGTATGGTACAAACAGGTGGCTACTTAATCGCAGCATTTGGTCCAGTTCTCTTAGGATATAGTTTTCCAATTTTTGGTAGTTGGTTACCCTTGATTCTATCATTGGCTACTGTAACCTTGGTGATGATGTGGACGATTGTACTGATTGAGAAAGAAGATATCATCATTTAGTCACATTTTCCCACAATTCACTTGTTCATTTTGGGATATAATAAAAACAAAAAAAGCTGGATATTCACCAGCTTTTTAGTGTGCTACACGTTTACGTGCAGCTTTTTTACGATTTTCCTCAATGAAAGCTTCTTTCTTTTCTTCTGGTTCAATGATTGTTTTATGAACGGTGAAGACTGCGCCCGCTGCAAGAGCGACTGTAGAAAGAATACCTGTCAAGAAACCTTTGCCAAAACCTTTAGCCATAGTGAATTCTCCTTTACTTATGATATAATAGATTTTAGCGAAAAAACAAAATATTTTCAAGGAAAAAGATGAAAACTAAAGTTATTGTGGTCATTGGACCGACAGCGGTAGGAAAAACTGCCCTTGGCATAGACTTGGCCCAGCGCTACAATGGAGAAATTATCAGCGGTGATAGCCAGCAAGTCTATCGTAAACTAGATATCGGGACGGCAAAAGCTAGCCCTGAAGAGCAGGCTGTGGCGGTTCATCACTTGATTGATGTCCGAGATGTGAACGAGGGCTATTCGGCTTATGAATTTGTAGCAGAAGCCAGATCCCTAATTGCAGACATTACTAGTCGTGGCAAGTTGCCTATTATCGTGGGTGGGACAGGTCTTTACATCCAAAGTCTGCTTGAAGGCTACCATCTGGGCGGGCAGGTTGACCAGGAACAAGTTCTTGCTTATCGGGCGGAACTCGATTGCTTGTCTGACGAGGTTTTGGAAACAATGGCAGAGCAGGCAGGTTTGATGTTCGAGGGAAACAGCCGTCGGCGATTGATTCGTGGGTTAGAATTAAAAAAATTTGGCAAAAACTTAGAAAATACAGAGTCAGAATATGAGCCTCTTTACATCTGCCTGACGGATGACAGGCAGGTTCTTTACGACCGCATCAATCAGCGAGTGGATAAGATGATGGTGGCGGGCTTACTAGATGAAGTTAGCTGGCTCTACCAAGAACACCCAGAAGCCCAAGCTGCTATGGGAATTGGCTACAAGGAGTTTTTTCCATACTTAGCAGGTCAAATCAGCCTAGAAGAAGCAGTTGATAAGGTCAAGCAAAATAGTCGCCGCTTTGCCAAACGACAATTGACCTGGTTCAGAAATCGGATGCAGGTTCCCTTTTATTCAGTAGGCGAGCCAGATTACAAGTTGCAGATTTTCACCGCCGTGGAGGAATTTTTAAATGATTGAAACGCAGAAAGAACAAGAACGTGCCCTCCTGGTTGGAGTGGAATTACAGCAGACAGACAATTTTGACATGTCCATGGAGGAGTTGGCAAGTCTTGCTAAGACGGCTGGTGCTCTGGTCAAGGGAGTCTACACTCAAAAACGTGAAAAATACGACAGCAAGACCTTTGTTGGCTCAGGAAAATTGGATGAAATTGCCCAGATGGTCGAAGCTGACGAGATTGATACCGTCATTGTCAATAACCGGCTGACGCCCCGTCAGAATGTTAATTTGGAAGAGATTTTAGGTGTCAAGGTCATCGATCGGATGCAGTTGATTTTGGATATTTTTGCCATGCGGGCACAGAGTCACGAAGGGAAGTTACAGGTCCACCTAGCCCAGCTCAAGTATATGTTGCCACGCTTGGTTGGACAAGGTATCATGCTCAGCCGTCAGGCAGGTGGTATCGGCTCTCGTGGACCAGGTGAAAGCCAGTTGGAGCTCAACCGTCGAAGCATTCGCAAC
Source organism: Streptococcus sp. VTCC 12905 (assembly GCF_049893385.1). Taxonomy (NCBI): domain Bacteria; kingdom Bacillati; phylum Bacillota; class Bacilli; order Lactobacillales; family Streptococcaceae; genus Streptococcus; species Streptococcus sp. VTCC 12905. Next base: position 71,036 of record NZ_JBMVJC010000005.1, read on the forward strand.
CAGATTCACGATATCGAACGACAACTCAAAACGGTAGAGAAGAACCGAGCGACTGTACGTGAACGCCGTCTGCAATCAGGCGTTTTCAAGATTGGCTTGATTGGCTATACCAATGCTGGTAAGTCTACTATCATGAATGCCATGACGGACAAGAGACAGTATGAGGCAGATGAACTTTTTGCCACACTTGATGCCACGACCAAGCAGATTAACTTGGCAGATAAGTTCAACGTGACCTTGACTGACACGGTTGGTTTCATTCAGGACCTGCCGACTGAGTTGATTTCTGCCTTCAAATCAACCTTGGAGGAGTCCATGAACGTGGATCTCTTGCTCCATGTCATCGACGCCTCTGACCCCAATCACAGTGAGCAGGAGCAGGTGGTCTTGGATATTTTGAAAGACCTGGATATGCTGGACATTCCTCGCCTAGCTCTGTATAACAAGCTGGACAAGACCGATGACAGCTTTACCCCTAGTCAGTTTCCGCATGTCATGCTGTCCGCTAAGGATGAAAATGCCAAAGGCCATATTCAGATGATGGTCTTGGCTAAGATTAAGACTATGTTTGAACGATTTGAGGTCAGAGTGCCACTTGCTGAATCTTATAAATTGCATGATTTAGCAACTCTTGCCCTGATAGAAAATCGGACCTACGAAGAGGATGTGGAAGTGGTATCAGGCTATATTGCTTCCGCTAATAAATGGAAGTTGGAAGAATTTTATGACGGATTATCTTGATTTGGCAATCAAATACGGTGGCTTTACCAGTCTGGACAAGGTCTATCTGGCGAAGAAATTAGCTGATTTGACTGACCAACAAAAACTAGACTTTATCACACCACCGCCTTCTGTTATCAACGCTTATTTTGCGGAAATCTACCAGAAACAAGGAGCAGAAGAGGCGACGGACTACTATCTGAAACTTTCTCAGCAGCTCTGCCTTTTTCCAAAAGATCCCAGCTTTGAAGAAGACAAGCCCTTTGTCCGCCTGAATTTATCAGGTAAGTCTTTCGGATTTGCCTATGTGTCGGCAGACGGTCTGGCTCAAGTTTTTCCGGAAGGAGAAGAGGAGATCACTGAAGATCTGCTCTTTGAGATAGCTCAAGTCTTTCCCCACTATGTCGTTTTTGTAGAAGACGGGAAGATTTTCATGGAGGCCAATGCCTTTGATGAACGTCAGTTGAAAGATGAGGAAACAGATTTTCTGCTAACAGAGGTGGCTAGCTCGGCTGACTTTATCAAAATTTCGGGTCTCAATCAGGAGGAAGTAGTAGAAGTGGCGGATTCTTATTCGGGTCAGCGCTATTTTGCCTGGTCGGGTCGCTCAGCTATAATATATCGATTAGAAAGTAAATAATGCAAATTCAATTTTTAGGTACAGGGGCTGGTCAGCCCTCCAAGGCCCGTAATGTGTCCAGTTTGGCCTTAAAACTTTTGGACGAAATCAATCAAATTTGGCTTTTTGATTGTGGCGAAGGAACTCAAAATCAGATTTTGGAAACCACTATTCGTCCTCGAAAAGTTGCTAAAATTTTCATAACACATTTACATGGTGATCACATTTTTGGTTTGCCAGGTTTTTTATCCAGCCGTTCGTTTCAATCGAGTGAGGAACAAACAGATATTGATATTTACGGTCCTATGGGTATTCGATCTTTTGTTTTGGCTAGTCTGAAAGCATCTGGTTCACACTTACCTTATCGCATTCATTTTCATGAGTTTGATGTTGATACAGTCGGTCAGGTTCTAGAAACAGACAAATTCATGGTATTCGCCGAAAAGCTGGACCATACCATTCCTTGTGTCGGCTACCGTGTCATCCAAAAGGATTTGGAAGGGACCTTGGATGCGGATGCTCTGAGCGCGGCGGGTGTACCATTTGGCCCCCTCTTTGGGAAAATAAAAAATGGTCAGAATGTGACACTTGAGGATGGGACTGAAATTATCGCTAGTGACTATATTTCCCCTCCAAGGCCTGGTAAGGTAGTGACGATTTTAGGGGATACGCGTAAGTGTCATGCCAGTGTGCGTCTAGCTATAAATGCTGATGTGCTGGTGCATGAGTCCACCTATGGTAAGGGTGATGAGCAGATTGCTCGTAAGCATGGGCATTCAACCAATATGGAAGCGGCTCAAGTAGCTAAGGATGCTGGTGTCAAGCGACTCTTGCTCAATCATATCAGTCCGCGCTTTTTGTCCAAGGATATCAGCCGATTGCGCAATGATGCGAGAACTATATTTGAACAGGTCCATATCGTTAAAGATTTAGAGGAAATAGAACTATGAGAACCATTTTAATAACTGGGGCATCTGGTGGTCTAGTACAGGAAATGATTCCTTTGCTGAAAGATGACTTCTTGATTTTGTTGGGGCGAGATGTAGAGAAGATAGAGCAGCTCTATGCCTATCATGAAAAAAAGGCAATTTTTAATGTGGATATTCGAGACGAAGCCGCATTAATTGCATTTTTTGAAGGATTAGATAACCAGTTTGGTCAAATCGATATTTTAGTCAATAATGCAGGCTATGCAATTTATGATGACTTTGAAAATTTTTCAAGTCAGCAGGTTCAAGCTATGTTTGACATCAATACTTTTGCTCTGATGACCATGTGCCGTTTAGTGGGTAAACGGATGAAGGCTAGACGGAGCGGGCAAATCATTAATATTGTTTCGATGTCAGGTCTAATCGCTTCAAGCAAGTCGTCAGTCTATTCTGCAACTAAGTTTGCGGCTATGGGTTTTTCAAATACCATTCGCTTGGAGTTGGCCCAGTATGGTGTGACAGTAACAACTGTTAACCCAGGACCTATTGCGACTGGCTTTTTCGACCAAGCAGATCCTGATGGAAGCTATCAAGAAAGTGTCAAAGCCTTTCTCTTGCATCCCGACTATGTAGCTAAGAGAATTGTGGCTGCCATGGGGACGAAGAAGCGTGATATCAATTTACCGTGGTCACTAGCTGCAGCTCATAAACTCTATACCCTTTTCCCAAGAATATCAGATTACTTGGCCAGTACAGTATTTAATTTAAAATAAACATAGAAAAAACGCTGAATTCTTGTTTTACGTTTAACCATCTCTCAAATAGTGAAGTCATATTCTTTACATAGTATACCTGGTAATGAGCACAAGATAAAAAGATTTCTTCGTTATGAGCAAAATCTGTATAAAGTATCTGTTTTTTATTTTCAAAATTTAGATACAATAGGTAGATGTAAATGAAAAAACATAGATTGTGTAGGAAGAATACATCGTTTTAGTGGGATATTTGACTAAAATTTGATATAATAGTTGAAATTTGCAAGGGGGGATGACATGGAAAAGATTTGGAGGATTATTTATAGTCGAACATTTATTGTTCTTAGTTTGATTGCCTTAACAATTTTTGTTATTTTGTGGGCAGTTAGTTCAGCGGCAACTTATTTCCCAGCGTTTGTGACGGTTATGCAACTTTTTTCTCTAGTTGTAGCAGTTTCGATTATTAATCGGCGGATGAATGCTAGTTTTAAGTTAACCTGGATTGTATTTGTACTTGGAATCCCAGTATTTGGAGCTCTGTTTTACTTTATTTTACAGTCAAACATTGAAACCAGACGGTTTCGCAGGACTTTTCAGCGTCAAGCTGAAATATTAAGATTGTATGGGAAGACTTCTGAAAAAGTAATGAGAGGTTTGGCTAAGGAAGACCGTGAGCAACTTAAGTTAGCTCATTATATGAGTGAATATGTGGGCTATCCTTTACACACCAACACAGACGCAGTCTATTTTCCATCTGGAGAAGTGAAATTTGAGGCGTTATTAGAAGAATTAAAAAAAGCTGAGAAATATATTTTTATGGAATACTTCATTGTCGATTTTGGCTATATGTGGGATTCTATTTTAGATATCTTAAAAGAAAAAGCTGCTCAGGGTGTAGAGGTTCGGTTTATGTATGATGGAATGAACTCGCTAAGCACTCTACCTTATAATTATTATAAAACCCTACGGCAATTTGGTATCAAGACAAAGGTCTTCTGTCAAATAATCCCTGCTCTGTCAACTATTCATAATAATCGTGATCACAGAAAGATTGCAGTAATCGATGGAAAAGTTGCTTTTACAGGTGGTGTCAATATTGCTGATGAATATATCAATAAAAAGGAACGATTTGGCTACTGGAAAGATGCAGCGATTATGATACGAGGTGAGGCCGTATCAAACTTTACTTTGATGTTTTTGCAAATGTGGAATCATGATGAGAAAAAGTCAAATGATGATTTGAAATACTTAAAGGAAGCGCATGATGCTGAGACAGAGACTATAGATACAGAAGGCTATTTCTTAGCTTACGGTGAAAGTCCATTTGATGGAGATGAGGTTGCGAAACGGGTTTACTTGGATATGATCCAGTCAGCAACTGACTACATCTATATTATGACTCCCTATTTGGTTCTGGATGATGAAATGATTGATAATCTCACCTATGCAGCGAAACGTGGGGTTACAGTTCGTATCCTTCTTCCTCATATTTACGATAAGCAGATGGCTTATCTGGCAGCACGAACAGATTTTAGAACCTATTTAGAATCCGGTATTGAAATCTATGAATTTACTCCTGGGTTTGTTCATTCGAAAGTGGTTTTAGTCGACGATAAAAAGGCAACAGTTGGCACAGTAAACATGGATTTTCGATCTTTTTATCTCAATTTTGAATGTGGGCTTTATGTATATAACCATCGACAAGTTTTAGAAGATATTCACAAAGATTTCATGCATTCTTTTGAACAATCTGAACGGATTACTTTACTTGGTTTTGAAAATAATTACCCGTGGTATAAGCGTTTGGCAGGAGCGTTGTTAAATATCTTGTCACCTTTACTATAATAATTGTTTCAAAGAAAGAAGCAGGGCGACTCAAATCAATCGTTGAATTCCTCTGCTCCTTTTTTCTTGGGAAATGGTATAATAGTAAGATAGTTTATACTCGAAAAAAACAATGTTATCAGTGTGGACATTATTGCAATTATTTGATATTCTTCGAAAATCAAAATTGTCCCTTGTCAAGAGCTTTTTAGCCTGTTACCTTGAAATGTGAATGTGACAGAGTTCTATCTTCGGCTTTATGACGAGAACTCAGTTTTTTACTTTTCTAGTTTTCAACTTACCCCCAAGATTGTTAAAGCTAGGTTACTTTTGGTTTTCATTGAGTATGAGTATTAAAGGAGTTAATAACGTGATCAAACCCAATTATGACTGGCAATTATTGACCGGTTTTTCTGATGAACACTTTATCAAATTAGCAAAAAAAGAAGGGCTGGACCCAGTAGCGGCCAAATTGTTGTATGAGCGGGGCATTCATTCGCAAGAAGAACTGCATTCCTTTATCCAACCAAGTTTAGAAGATCTCCATGACCCATACCTGCTTCACGATATGGACAAGGCGGTAGAGCGGATTCGCCGAGCAATCGAAGACTACGAACAGATTTTGATTTATGGAGATTATGATGCCGATGGCATGACCTCGGCATCTATTTTGAAAGAAACTCTGGAGGAAATGGGGGCAGAAGTCCAAGTTTATCTTCCCAATCGTTTCACAGATGGCTATGGGCCGAATCAGTCAGTTTACAAGTATTTTATCGAGCAGCAGGGGATTTCTCTTATTGTGACGGTGGACAATGGCGTAGCGGGTCATGAAGCGATTGCCTATGCCCAGGAGATGGGTGTGGATGTTGTTGTGACAGACCACCATTCCATGCAGGAAACCCTTCCCAATGCCTATGCGATTGTACATCCAGAGCATCCAGAGGGAAATTATCCTTTCAAACATTTGGCGGGCTGCGGTGTAGCCTTCAAATTGGCCTGTGCTCTTCTTGAAACTGTTCATGCAGACTTGCTGGATTTGGTCGCAATTGGTACCATCGCTGATATGGTTAGCATGACCGATGAGAATCGTATCATGGTCAAATATGGTCTCTCGCTTCTCAAACAGACCGAACGTGTAGGCCTTCAAGAATTGATGAAAATAGCTGGCATTGATATGGATAGCCTTGATGAAGAAACAGTTGGTTTCCAACTTGCTCCGAGGTTGAATGCCCTTGGTCGACTCGATGATCCAAATCCAGCCATCGAATTACTGACTGGTTTTGATGACGAAGAGGCCCATCAAATTGCTCTCATGATTGACAGTAAAAATGTAGAACGCAAAGAAGTCGTCCAAGCAATTTACGACGAAGCAAAAACCATGTTGCGAAGAGATAGACCTCTTCAAGTTCTGGCTAAAGAAGGTTGGAATCCAGGTGTTTTAGGGATTGTGGCAGGACGCCTACTAGAAGAATTACAGCAACCTGTTATCGTCTTGTCGATTGAAGATGGTAAGGCAAAAGGTTCGGCTCGTTCGGTTGAAGCGGTTGATATTTTCAAGGCCCTTAAAGATCATCAGGACCTCTTTATCGCCTTTGGTGGTCATGCTGGTGCAGCAGGTATGACCTTGGCAGTTGACAAACTTGAAGAGCTTGCTCAAACCTTGGCTGACTATATTATCGAAAATAAATTGGATGTATCTAGCAAGTCTTCGCTGGTTTTGGATGAAGAATTGGATTTAGAGGAATTAACCTTAGATACTCTAAAATCCTTTGAAAAACTGGCACCCTATGGTATGGACAATAAAAAGCCTGTCTTCTATCTTAAGAATTTTCAGGTGGAGTCAGCAAGAACCATGGGACAAAACAATGCTCACCTGAAAGTACGGATTACAAAAGGGGCTGCTGGATTTGATGTGGTTGCGTTTGGTAAGGGCAATTTAGCCTTGGAATTCTCACAGGCCAAGGGGTTAGAATTAGCTGTTACCTTGTCTGTCAATCAATGGAATGGCAATACTAGTCTTCAGCTCATGTTGGTTGATGCTCGGGTCAATGGTGTTCAACTTTATAATATTCGTGGAAAGCAACATCCTATTCCTGCAGATGTTCCTATTTTGGACATTAATCATCCTGTGACTAGTGAATCTGCTATTGTCCTTGCGACTTTGCCAGAAGATATCAGCAGTCTGCGCAGCTATTTCCAAGAAAAAGAATTTGAGGCCATTTATTTTAAAAACGAAATTACGAAACCATACTATCTAGATGGGTATGGTAGTCGAGACCAATTCGCTAAATTGTACAAGACCATTTACCAATTCGATGAGTTTGATGTCCGCTACAAACTGAAAGATTTGGCTGATTACTTAAAAATTAAGGACAGTCTCTTGGTCAAAATGATTCAGATTTTCCAAGAATTAGAATTTGTCACCATTACGGATGGAGTCATGCGGGTCAACAAAGAGGCGCAGAAACGGGAAATTTCAGAAAGTCAGATTTATCAAGACTTAAAACAGACCGTGATGCAGCAAGAGTTGATGGCACTTGGTACCGTTCAGGAAATTTATGAGTGGCTATGTGGACAGAATTAATCACTATTTGGATACTGTTGATCATCAGTCTGATAGGGATACTGACTTTTGTTGCGTGGAATAATAGGCGAAATCGCTTGTTAAATCATATAAAGCAATCGGAGCAAGTCCATGCTGGCTTGATGGAATTGAGCGGTAGAGGGTGGTCGGAAAAGGCTTTAGCAACAGCCTTTTTAATGCCCATCCTTCAGTTACCCCAAGCAGAAATTCCTGAATATGTTCATCAGTTCGTAACAGAATCGGCTCTCTTTGCTTCCAAAAGCTTTTATAGGTTGTTGAGGGCTGAAAGTCACTCGTTGGATCGAGAGAAGGCAGTAAAGATTATAGCCCAAAGCGTGAGGATGTTAGACTTTCCTGAGGAATTACACCAGAGCCATTTGTTAGTTCTGCTGGAAAAAATGGATTGTGATTGTCCTCCCCACCATCCCTTTTGGCAATACTTTGCTAGACTGGTTGACCGAGCATTTCCAGGTAAACAGCTTTCGCGAACTGAGTTATTAAACAAGCAAGTTCATCAATTGCGCTATCTGATTTCCTATCAGCAGGCTAGTTGGGTTCGAAAGCGTTTTGGACAGGGAAGTACGGATTGGCAGGCTATGGTGGCGTATTTAAATCATTTACCTCGCTGGTCGTATCGTCTCAATGAGTCTGCTCGTTTGCATAATAAACGGGGCTTTGGCAATCATAAGGTGGAACCATTACCAGTCAATATAAAGGTACTCATTGGTTTTCACAGTGAGTTTATCCTCAGTCAGCAGGGGCAGTTCGCCTTGATTTTGGATAAGACTCCTCATCGAAATGGCGTAATAAATGGGGCTTCATTTAACTATGCCAGTGCTAATAATAAGCGTCATACTCAGCTCGATATTGCACCAGTTGGTCCTCACGATCCACAGTTTCGGAAGAAAGTCCTGCGCGCAAAGACAGCCAGCTATTTATCTCCCACCCGTATTCGACATTATCAACGAGAAAAGACACCTGTCGGCTGGGAAACATCTTATTTTAATCCAGATGGCGATTTTTCATTTGCTGGAAATAGCAGAGCGAGATTGGTGTCTCAGTTGAGTAGACAACTAAGGGCTGATATTCATAAGTTGGATTCCTAGTCTGCACTTTTAACTGGATTAAAAGCCACTGACACTGAATACAGTTTCTTAGAAAAACGAGTCTAGCTCAAAGAAAGATTCGCAATGAGTAAAGCAAGGGTCTTTGTCAGGGTTGAAAATATACCAAATGACAATTTCATGGTATAATGAAGAGTAAAAAATATTTTTTTAAAGAGAGAAAGAAATGAACTTAAAAGATTACATCGCAACCATTCCTGATTATCCAAAAAAGGGGATTGAATTTCGTGATATTAGCCCATTGATGGCGGATGGAAATGCTTACAGCTATGCTGTACGTGAAATCGTTCAATACGCAACTGATAAACAAATTGATATGATTGTTGGTCCAGAGGCGCGTGGCTTTATCGTTGGTTGTCCAGTTGCCTATGAATTGGGAATTGGTTTTGCACCGGTTCGTAAACCAGGTAAGTTACCACGCGAAGTTATCTCAGCTGATTATAAAAAAGAGTATGGTGTAGATACATTGACCATGCATGCTGACGCCATCAAACCAGGTCAACGCGTGTTGATCGTAGATGATTTGTTGGCCACTGGTGGTACTGTTAAAGCAACGATTGAAATGATTGAAAGACTTGGTGGGATTGTTGCTGGTTGTGCCTTCTTGATTGAACTTGATGATCTTAAAGGTCGTGAAGCCATCGGAAATTACGACTACAAGGTCTTGATGCACTATTAAGTCATTAACATAGTTTGATTGAATATTTTTAAGACCTTATAGTTAAAACTTATAACTAAGCCTAGTTTTATTCTAATTGAAATGCTGTTCTTCCTGTTCTATAATAGAGATAAGATCGTTCAGGAGGTTCGAGTATGCCAATTAAAATCGAAAAATCATTACCAGCAGTAGATATTTTAAGGAAAGAGAATATTTTTGTAATGGATAGCGACCGTGCTAGCCATCAGGATATCCGTCCCATAAAGATATTGATTCTAAATCTCATGCCTCAGAAAATTGTGACGGAGACTCAGTTGCTCCGTCTTTTGGCTAATACGCCATTGCAATTGGAAGTTGAATTCCTCTACATGGCGAGTCATGAGTCGAAAAATACACATTCAGACCATTTAGAACAATTTTACAAAACGTTTGAGCAGGTCAAAGATTCCTATTTTGATGGCTTGATTGTAACTGGAGCACCAGTTGAAAATCTGCCATTCGAAGCAGTTGATTATTGGTCTGAACTTGTATCTGTATTAGAATGGTCGAATAATCATGTTTTTTCAACCTTGCATATCTGTTGGGGAGCGCAGGCTGGACTCTATGCTCGATACGGAGTACAAAAACATAATATGAATCGCAAGCTTTCAGGTATTTATAGACAAGATGTTGTCAAAAATACAAATCCATTGATGCGTGGATTTGACGATGATTTTAAATCGCCGCATTCGCGATACACAGAGGTGAAGGCTGCTGACATTTCTCATTTGAGTGACCTTGAAATTCTTTCATGTGGTGAGGAAGTCGGCTTATCAATTTTGGCAAGTAAGAACTTGCGTGAAGTCTATAGTTTTGGTCATCTGGAATATGATCGCGATACCCTTGCCAAAGAATACCAGCGAGACTGTTTAGCTGGAAAAAATCCACATATCCCTGAGAATTATTTCAAAAATGATGACCCATCAACCAGACCTGCCCTTTCATGGAATTTGCCTGCTGCTCAATTTTTTACTAATTGGATAAACTACGCGGTCTATCAAGAAACACCGTATGACTGGAAACTATTTGAAGATTCTGCCCTTTCAGCGAGTCTATAAAGAGGATATATGAATTACTCACAGCAATTTCGACAAGGGAATGTAGTCATTCCTGCAGCTCTTTTGTTTCACTACAAAGAATTATTTTCATCATCAGATGATTTTCTCATCTGGCAGTTTTTCTTTTATCAAAATACCTCACATTTGGAATCTTTAGCCCCTAGTGAAGTTGCTCAGGCCACAGGAAAAACAGTGGCACAAGTCAATCAAGCAATTGAAAACCTGCAAGAATCTGGGCTATTAGAATTTAAAACGATCAGTATCGCAGGAGAAATCGAAATGATTTTTGATGCACTACCTGCACTTGAGAAATTAGATGTGCTATTAGAACCAAAACAACCTGTCGAAATGGTTCGGACTGAAAATGATTTGAAAACCTTGGTTGGAGATTTTGAAAGGGAGTTGGGTCGTTTCCTATCCCCATTTGAAATTGAAGATTTACAAAAAACGGTTGAAGATGATAAAACTTCTGTTGACTTGGTTCGAGCTGCTTTGAAAGAAGCTGTTTTTAACAACAAAACCAATTGGAAATATATCCAAGCTATTTTGCGAAACTGGCGACGTGAAGGAATAACAACAGTGGCACAGGTAGAAGCTAAAAATATAGATAGAGACATCCAGAATCCTAAGAATGTAACTGTCTCCAGTGATTTTCTTGATGCAATGAACCTCTGGAAAGAGTAATATGGAAACAAAATTATCAAAAAGACTAGAAACAGTCGCAGATTTTGTGCCACAAGGGGCACGATTAGTTGATGTAGGGAGTGACCATGCCTATCTCCCTCTTTTTTTGGTAGAGCAGAAGCGCATTGATTTTGCCATTGCTGGTGAGGTCGTTCAAGGTCCCTACCAGTCAGCACTCCAGAATGTTGAGCTGGCAGGTAGGTCTGATATGATTCAGGTTCGACTGGCCAATGGGCTTGCTGCCGTAGAAGAACAAGACCAGATTTCAGCGGTGACAATTGCTGGTATGGGAGGGCGTTTAATTGCCGATATTTTAGAAGTTGGAAAAGAAAAGTTGGGTTCGGTTGAACGGCTCATTTTACAACCGAACAATCGAGAAGATGATGTTCGGAATTGGTTGGTTCAGAATCAATTTAAGCTTATTGCTGAGGAGATTGTAGAAGAGAACGATAAGATTTATGAGATTCTGGTAGCACAAAAAGGTTCAATGGACTTGACAGCTACTCAATTGCGCTTTGGTCCTTTCTTATCAATCAAACATTCCCCTGTTTTTCAGAAAAAGTGGCTTAAGGAGTTGGATAAGCTGAGTATGGCTTTGGAACAAGTCCCTCTTGAACGCCAGGGTGATCGCTCCGCTATTTCCCAAAAAATGGATCAAATAAAGGAGGTTCTTCATGTTGGCAAAGAACGTCATTGAGCGTTACCAATCCTTTTGTCCGCCATTTTTGGCCATGGAGGGTGACGTAACTGGTTTGCAGATTGGAACATTGAACAAGGAAATCCAGCGAGTAATGGTCACCTTGGATATCCGTGAGACGACTGTGACAGAGGCTATTGATAAACAGATAGACCTGATTATCGTCAAGCATGCTCCAATTTTTCGTCCAATAAAGGATTTAGTGGCTGACAATCCACAGACGAAGATGTATCTGGACTTGATTAAACATGATATTGCGGTCTATGTTAGTCACACTGATATTGATGTAGTGAATGGTGGGCTTAACGATTGGTTTTGCGAGTTGTTAGGTATCTATGATACAACTTATTTACTGGAGACATCAGTGGGTCAAGGACTTGGTCGTGTTGGAACTATAGCAGAGCAGACACTAGAAGAATTGGCCTTGAAAGTTAAATCTGTCTTTGGTCTTGATGCTGTACGTCTAGTGACTTATGGCCATCAGGCACAACAATATGTCAGTCGAGTTGCAATCTGTGGTGGGAGCGGAGGCTCTTATTATCAGACAGCTCTTGATAAGGGTGCTGAGGTCTACATCACCGGTGATATCTATTACCACACAGGTCAAGACATGTTAACAAAAGGGTTGCTGGCTATTGATCCAGGGCATCACATCGAAGCCTTATTTATCAAGCGAGTTGCTGATTTATTGGAAACTTGGAAAAAGGAAGAAGGTTGGGAAGTGGAGATCTTTGCATCGACAGTTTCGACCAATCCATTCAGACATTTATAATCAGTGTCCTGACTTTAGCTTACATCAAAAATAAACAGTCAAGCTACGTTTTTGCGTGGCTTTTTTTGAAAAAAAGCTTGTTTTTTTTGATAATTAGGGTATCCTAATTATTGTAATATGTTGGGTTAATTTAGAGAATGGAAGTCGTTATGAATTGGTTTACACACCAGCCTGTGGTTTTATACTTAACAAAAATCAAAAATAGCGATATAATAGTATTATGATAAAAGAACTTACTCAGACACAATTTGAAGAATTAAAGCAAGCACTTAAAGATAAAAATAATGCTCCGCATCATAGAAAAATACAAGCACTCATTCTTTATTCTGAATGCCATAATTTAACATCCGTAGCTAAATCGGTAGGTTTTGTCCATCAGACAGTCCGAAACTTATTGAATCGCTATCTAAATGGTGGCTTAGATGCCCTATTAAAGGAAAATCGTGGTGGTCGCCGCCGTTCGTATATGACGCACGAGGAGGAAGAAGTTTTCCTTAAAGAGCATCTCTCTTCCTCTTTGAATGGAGAATTCGTTACCGTTAACACCCTCTTTAAAGCTTATCAAGAGAGAGTTGGGCACAAGACAACCCGAGAAGGTTTCTATGCTCTCCTGAAACGTCATGGTTGGCGTAAAGTTAGCCCACGTCCCCAACATCCGAAAAAAGCAGACGCCGAAACCATTTTAGCGTCTAAAAATAAAATCTTTATTCGAGGAGAGAATGAGTAAGCGCTTTATCAATGGAAAAGAATATCAAAAAATCCGCCTTATGTATCAAGATGAGGCGGGTTTCGGGCGTATCAGTAAACTTGGTTCGTGTTGGTCTCCAAAAGGTTATCGGCCTCACGTAGCAAGTCATCATATTCGTGAGTACCGCTATTGTTATGGAGCTGTGGATGCCCATACAGGTGACTCATTTTTCATCATAGCAGGTGGATGCAATAGTGATTGGATGAATGAATTTCTACGACAGCTATCGGCAGCTTATCCAGAAGATTACATTATTTTAGTCATGGATAATGCCATCTGGCATAAATCTCAGACCTTAAATATTCCTAAGAATATTGAATTTACATTCATTCCACCCTATACACCTGAAATGAATCCTATTGAGCAAGTCTGGGCTGAGATTCGTAAACTTGGTTTCAAGAATAAAGTATTTAAAACTTTAAATGAGGTAATCGATAAACTTGAAGAGGTTATTCAAACCTTAACTGCTTATCAACTCAAATCAATTGTACATAGAGACTGGACTTCCGCTATTTTTGATTTTAACTGAGTATTACAGGCTCTCTTGGCAGGTTTATTTACTTGGTTTTGCACGATTGTCGGCTCTGCAGTTGTCTTTTTCTTTAGAACGGTCAGTCGGCGTTTGTTGGATATCATGCTAGGCTTTGCAGCAGGTGTTATGATTGCTGCGTCATTTTGGTCTTTGCTTGCTCCCTCAATTAGTTATGCTGAGCAGTTTTATGGCAATCTTGCATGGATTCCTGCGGCAGTTGGATTTGCAGCAGGTGGAATCTTTTTACGTTTGGTTGACGCAGGTGTTCCACATTTGCATTTAGGTAATGACAAAGAGGAAGCTGAGGGTGGAGTTGAGCGTGAGCGAAAAAAATTATCAAAGACTGCCCTCTTATTTTTGGCCATTACCATTCATAATATCCCAGAAGGCTTAGCTGTTGGTGTCACCTTTGGTGCCCTTGCTTCTAATAATAGCTCAGCAGCATTTATTGGAGCTTTGGGATTGGCTCTTGGTATTGGTATACAAAATATTCCGGAGGGAGCAGCTTTGGCTATTCCGATTCGTACAGACGGTGCATCGCGTTGGAAGGCCTTTTATTGGGGTTCAATGTCTGCTATTGTCGAACCAATCGCAGCTGTACTTGGCGCCTTTGCAGTTACCTTTATGACCCCTATTTTACCTTACGCCCTTTCCTTTGCAGCTGGTGCAATGATCTTCGTTGTCGTAGAGGAGCTTATTCCAGAATCACAGACAAATGGCAATACGGATATTGCAACATTGGGACTCATGGCTGGTTTTATTATCATGATGATTCTAGATGTTGCTTTGGGGTAAAATACAACAAATGATGAATGAGTCTGCTTGCCAGACTTTTTTCTTATGACATCATAGTGAAAAATATGGTATAATGAACTGATATTAATTAATGGAAGGTACTCTTATATGAAAGGTATTATTCTGGCAGGTGGGTCTGGGACTCGTCTCTACCCATTGACACGCGTAGCTTCTAAGCAGCTGATGCCAATTTATGACAAACCAATGATTTATTACCCACTGTCAACACTCATGTTGGCTGGGATTAAAGAAATCTTAATTATTTCTACTCCTCAGGATCTACCTCGATTTAAGGATATGTTGGGTGATGGTTCTGAATTTGGAATTTCTCTTTCTTATGCAGAACAACCAAGCCCAGATGGATTGGCCCAAGCCTTCATTATCGGTGAAGAATTCATCGGTGATGACCATGTAGCCCTTATCTTGGGGGATAACATTTACCATGGAAATGGATTGACCAAGATGTTGCAACGTGCAGCAAGCAAAGATAAAGGAGCAACTGTCTTCGGTTACCAAGTAAAAGACCCAGAACGCTTTGGTGTTGTTGAGTTTGACGCAGATATGAATGCTATCTCTATCGAAGAAAAACCAGAGAATCCAAAATCAAATTTTGCGGTTACAGGTTTGTATTTCTATGACAATGATGTCGTTGAGATTGCGAAAAATATTAAACCATCTCCTCGTGGTGAGTTGGAAATCACTGATGTCAACAAGGCTTACTTAGATCGTGGTGATTTATCAGTAGAGCTCATGGGACGTGGTTTTGCATGGTTGGACACTGGTACACATGAAAGTCTCTTGGAAGCTGCACAGTACATCGAAACAGTTCAACGTTTGCAAAACGTTCAAGTGGCAAACTTGGAAGAAATTGCCTACCGCATGGGCTACATCACAAAAGAACAAGTGTACGAATTGGCACAGCCACTCAAGAAAAATGAATACGGACAATACTTGCTCCGTTTGATTGGAGAAGCTTAATGACAGAAAACTTTTTCGGAAAAACACTCGCAGCCCGTCCAGTTGAAGGCATTCCAGGGATGTTAGAATTTGACATACCAGTTCATGGCGACAACCGTGGCTGGTTCAAGGAGAACTTCCAAAAGGAAAAAATGTTGCCACTCGGCTTCCCAGAAAGCTTTTTTGCAGAAGGAAAATTACAAAATAACGTTTCCTTCTCCCGCAAAAACGTTCTTCGTGGTCTTCACGCAGAGCCTTGGGATAAATACATCTCTGTGGCGGACGGTGGTAAGGTCTTGGGAACTTGGGTCGATCTTCGAGAGGGTGAGACTTTTGGGAATGCCTATCAAACTATTATAGACGCTTCTAAAGGTATCTTTGTTCCACGTGGCGTAGCCAATGGTTTCCAAGTCTTATCAGACTTTGTATCATACAGTTACTTGGTTAATGACTATTGGGCTTTGGAACTCAAACCTAAGTATGCCTTTGTCAACTACGCAGACCCTAGTCTCGACATTAAATGGGAAAACCTAGAAGAAGCAGAAGTCTCAGAAGCAGATAAAAACCACCCACTCCTCAAGGACGTTAAGCCTTTGAGAAAAGAGGACCTCTAATGTTTTAAGCCTCTTTTCAATGTCTTTGGTCACTTAGACAAATTACATAAAGAGACTCTACCAAGATTGCTTACTAAAAAGAAATCTTGAAGTAGTCTGGTAATGCAAGAGGGCGAGCAAAGCGAGCCACTCCGTGTGTCATCGCCGTAGTGAGAAGCTCCTTTGCTTTGCTAAGGAGGGGGGAAGGGAGTGGGAAAGAACTCGACTAAGATAAAAAGAGTTCGTCTTCCCACCCCCGCACAGTTGATTAGGTTAGATTTGGAGTGTAAAACACGAACAAATCTGCCAATCAACCACTGCGCTGAGATGTTGACGCGAACTCTGAGAAGCGACCCTGGGCTTTATGCCCAGCCTCTTAGTAATGAAACACCTTGGTGGTTGCTTACGACCCCACTACATAAGATGACACACAAAAAAGAAAAAACTTTTCGGAGAAAAAAATGTCTCAATTTAAAAATATTATCGTAACTGGTGGAGCTGGTTTTATCGGTTCCAACTTCGTACACTATGTTTACAATAACCATCCAGAAGTCCATGTGACTGTGTTGGATAAATTAACATATGCAGGAAACAGGGCTAATATTGAAGCTATCCTTGGTGACCGAGTAGAGCTTGTTGTTGGTGATATTGCTGATGCTGAGTTGGTTGACAAATTGGCTGCTAAGGCAGATGCCATTGTTCACTATGCGGCAGAAAGCCACAACGACAACTCTCTCAACGATCCAAGTCCATTCATCCATACAAACTTTATCGGTACCTATACTCTTCTTGAAGCGGCTCGTAAATACGACATCCGTTTCCACCATGTATCAACAGATGAGGTTTATGGTGATCTTCCATTGCGCGAAGACTTACCAGGTCATGGGGAAGGTCCAGGAGAGAAATTCACATCAGAAACAAAATACAACCCATCATCTCCTTATTCATCAACCAAGGCTGCATCAGACTTGATTGTCAAAGCATGGGTGCGATCATTTGGTGTTAAAGCAACGATTTCCAACTGTTCAAACAACTACGGTCCATATCAGCACATCGAGAAATTTATCCCACGCCAAATCACCAACATCTTGGCAGGCATCAAGCCAAAGCTTTACGGTGAAGGTAAAAACGTCCGTGACTGGATTCATACCAACGATCACTCGACTGGTGTTTGGGCTATCTTGACGAAAGGCCGTATGGGTGAAACTTACCTGATCGGTGCTGACGGTGAGAAGAATAACAAAGAAGTGCTTGAATTGATTCTTGAAAAAATGGGTCAACCAAAAGATGCTTACGACCACGTGACTGACCGTGCAGGACACGATTTGCGCTATGCTATTGACGCAAGCAAACTTCGTGACGAGCTTGGTTGGACACCACAATTTACAGACTTCTCTCAAGGTTTGGAAGAAACGATCCAGTGGTATACAAATAACCAAGACTGGTGGAAGGCTGAAAAAGAAGCTGTTGAAGCTAACTATGCGAAGACACAAGAAGTGCTTAAATAAGAAATGGAAGGCTGGGCTTTTGTCCAAGCCTTTCTTAAAATAAGGAGTATACATGATATTAATTACAGGTGCGAATGGTCAGTTGGGTACAGAATTGCGTTACTTATTAGATGAACGTGGTGTTGAGTATGTGGCTGCTGACGTAGCAGAAATGGACATCACGGATGCGGAAAAGGTTGATGCCTTTTTTGCGGAAGTAAAACCAAGTGTTGTTTACCACTGTGCAGCCTACACAGCTGTGGATATGGCTGAAGATGAAGGCAAGGAGCTTAACTACAAAATTAATGTAACAGGCTCTGAAAATGTTGCCAAGGCAGCAGCTAAATACGGTGCAACCCTTGTCTATATCTCAACAGACTATGTCTTCAACGGTGAGTTGCCAGTCGGTCAAGAATGGCAAGTAGATGACCAACCAGATCCGCAATCTGAATACGGTCGTACTAAGCGTTTGGGTGAGGAAGCGGTTGAGAAATTTGCAGACAAGTTCTACACAGTGCGTACAGCTTGGGTCTTTGGTAACTATGGCAAAAACTTTGTCTTCACCATGCAAAATCTTGCTCAAACTCGAGACACATTAACAGTAGTCAATGACCAACATGGCCGTCCAACTTGGACACGTACTCTTGCCGAATTTATGGTATACTTAGTGGATACTAAGCAAGCATTTGGCTACTATCATTTGTCAAATGATGCGACTGAGGACACAACTTGGTTTGACTTTGCGACAGAAATCCTCAAGGATACCAACACCAAGGTATTGCCAGTGGACTCTAGCCAGTTCCCAGCCAAGGCTAAGCGTCCTTTCAACTCAACCATGAGCTTGGATAAGGCAAAGGCAACAGGATTTGTCATCCCGACATGGCAAGAAGCCTTGAAAGAGTTTTATAAGCAAGGGAAGAAATAGAATATCCTTCATTTAGAAGGAAACGAGACGATTTTTCAAAAAGTCGTCTTTTTTTATAATTGGGATAAATTGTCACAAAAATGAAAAATTGTAATATTGTTTTAATGCTCCAAATTATGCTATAATTTATTTTGTAGATTTAGTATTTTTACGGTTTTCCTAATGATCCAGTTATCGTTTGGTTGTGTTTTGAATATAGATTTGAATATGGGATTTGAGGAGGAGAAAGTGAAAAAAAGGACATTATTTTTCTTATCCGTATGCGCGGTCGCTTTAAGTGGATATGTTGTTCATGCAGACAGTTTGGAAGCTCCAAGTCAGCTTGTCACTGTACCTAATTTGCCTGGAACTGGCGGCCAATTAACTGTTGTTGAGGAAACTGGCCAAATGAAGGCGATTCTTTCAAATATTACTGGAGAAATCGTTGGAGTAACTGGTCAGTTTAAGTCAGAAATGAATACTGGAAAAACGATAGCTTTTACGATTGATGCTAGTGGTCAATATGTGGCCTATTTAGATAGATCAAGTTTTTCCGACGAAGATCGTACCTTTACTTTGGCTTTAACAGCCAACCTTATTGATGGTAGTGCTCATAATCTAGATGATTATTCGTTCAACTGGGTTAAAGTAGCTGAAAATGCTGATGATGACAGCGATTTGATTGAAAACACTAGCGCAACAGAAACGTCAAAACCTGTTTCATCTGGGACAGTAGTCGATAGTGTTGAGAAAGATTCTTCATCTTCAGCAAGCGAGATACAAAGTTCTAGTACTGCAAGTTCTTCATTGGCGGCAACTGTAACTGATTCATCGAAAGTAACGAGCGCTTCTACAATGACTTCAACACAAACTACAAGCTCAGTTGGTAGCCAATTGCGTTCGGCTTCGTTGATGCGAATTGCAACAAATTCTGGTACCCAAACTAGTGCTGTTACAAAAGCAAGTCAAATTGACCAGACGCTAGAACTAAAATATACTGGTTCTATCAATAGTGGTGAAGTCATTAAATTTGCAGTGTGGTCAGATGAGAATGGTCAAGATGATATTGTTTGGTATAATGCTGACCAAACTGGTGCTGCTTATGCAGATTTAAGAAAACATAGAGACTACGGCAAATATAACATTCATACATACGTAAACCGAAATGGCAAAATGGTTTATCTGAATGAAATTGTGGTAGATGTGAAGGTGAGCGGCACGGTTACAATTGAAAATGTCAATGATGCCAAAGGCACTTTTGATGTTCGTGTCACCAATATCTCTTCTCCTAAGGATATAGCGAGTGTAATCTTGCCGACCTGGTCACAGTCAGATGATTTACGTTGGTATGAAGCAACTCGTCAGTCAGATGGAAGTTATAAGTTAACTGTTAATAAGAAGGATCATCAGTATCGCACTGGTACCTATACAGTTCATCTATATTATAAGGACTCAAGTGGTGGTTTAACGGGAGTTGGTGGCACAACAACGCGTTTAACAGAAGTAAAACCTACCGGTACAATAACAATTGAAAATGTCAATGATGCCAAAGGCACTTTTGATGTTCGTGTCACCAATATCTCTTCTCCTAAGGATATAGCGAGTGTAATCTTGCCGACCTGGTCACAGTCAGATGATTTACGTTGGTATGAAGCAACTCGTCAGTCAGATGGAAGTTATAAGTTAACTGTTAATAAGAAGGACCATCAGTACCGCACAGGTACCTATACAGTTCATCTATATTATAAGGACTCAAGTGGTGGTTTAACGGGAGTTGGTGGCACAACGACGCGTTTAACAGAAGTAAAACCTACCGGTACAATAACAATTGAAAATGTCAATGATGCCCAAGGCACTTTTGATGTTCGTGTCACCAATATCTCTTCTCCTAAGGATATAGCGAGTGTAATCTTGCCGACCTGGTCACAGTCAGATGATTTACGATGGTATGAAGCAACTCGTCAGTCAGATGGAAGTTATAAGTTAACTGTCAATAAGAAGGACCATCAGTACCGCACAGGTACCTATACAGTTCATCTATATTATAAGGACTCAAGTGGTGGTTTAACGGGAGTTGGTGGAACAACAACGCGATTAACAGAAGTAAAACCTACCGGTACAATTACAATTGAAAATGTCAATGATGCCCAAGGCACTTTTGATGTTCGTGTCACCAATATCTCTTCTCCTAAGGATGTAGCGAGTGTTATCTTGCCGACCTGGTCACAGTCAGATGATTTACGTTGGTATGAAGCAACTCGACAGTCAGATGGAAGTTATAAGTTAACTGTCAATAAGAAGGACCATCAGTACCGCACAGGTACCTATACAGTTCATCTATATTATAAGGACTCAAGTGGTGGTTTAACGGGAGTTGGTGGCACAACAACGCGTTTAACAGAAGTAAAACCTACCGGTACAATAACAATTGAAAATGTCAATGATGCCCAAGGCACTTTTGATGTTCGTGTCACCAATATCTCTTCTCCTAAGGATGTAGCGAGTGTTATCTTGCCGACCTGGTCACAGTCAGATGATTTACGTTGGTATGAAGCAACTCGACAGTCAGATGGAAGTTATAAGTTAACTGTCAATAAGAAGGACCATCAGTACCGCACAGGTACCTATACAGTTCATCTATATTATAAGGACTCAAGTGGTGGTTTAACGGGAGTTGGTGGCACAACGACGCGTTTAACAGAAGTAAAACCTACCGGTACAATAACAATTGAAAATGTCAATGATGCCCAAGGCACTTTTGATGTTCGTGTCACCAATATCTCTTCTCCTAAGGATGTAGCGAGTGTTATCTTGCCGACCTGGTCACAGTCAGATGATTTACGTTGGTATGAAGCAACTCGACAGTCAGATGGAAGTTATAAGTTAACTGTCAATAAGAAGGACCATCAGTACCGCACAGGTACCTATACAGTTCATCTATATTATAAGGACTCAAGTGGTGGTTTAACGGGAGTTGGTGGCACAACAACAGTGTTATCCGAGGTTCCAGTGCAACGATCTTACACAGTCTACATCGATCCAGGTCATGGAGGAGTAGATTCCGGAGCCTCTTATGGTGGAGTTCAAGAGAAGAATTTAGCATTATCTGTTGCAAATAAATTGAAAGCAAATTTAATTCAGTTAGGTTATCAGGTTCTGATGACTAGAACAGCTGATTATAATGTTGATTTCAAAACAGAGCGCTCAAAAATGACCAACCAAAGTAATGCAGACTTGTTTATCAGTATTCACTTTAATTCGACAGGTTCAGCTTCTTCGAATGCCACTGGTATTGAAACTTATTGGTATCAATATGATCCAGAATATCAACCCAAAATTAACGCCGCGAAGCATAACGATCCAACTAGATTAGCTGAAAGTGAAATCTTAGCTAATCAAGTTCAAGCAAGTCTTATAAGCGGAACTGGCGCCGTCAATAGAGGTGTACGACGTGAAACTTTAGCTGTATTGCGAGAAACTGCAATTCCAGCTATCCTTGTTGAACTTGGATTTATGAACAATCCATCTGATTTGCAGAAGATAAATCAGGATTCTTATCAAACGAAATTGGCTAATGCTCTAGCACAGGGTATTGATAACTGGTATGGTGCTGTTGGAAGTAAACCCACATCAGGAACTTCTACACAGAAAAAGTCTACTGAACAAAGTCAAATGACAACTAGTCAACAATCATTTTTCAACAAAATATTGCCGGCAATTCAGCAAGTTTCTCAAAAAAATAGTATTGTAACGAGTGTAATGTTAGCCCAATCCATTCTAGAAAGCGGTTGGGGCACTTCTCAACTGGCCACAAATGCTTATAACATATTCGGCATCAAGGCAGATTCTAGTTGGAAGGGGAATACATATACCGTTCAAACAAAAGAAGTCGTGAATGGAAAAACAATAACTGTTGAAAAACAATTCCGAGCTTACAAGTCTCTTTTAGAAAGTATTTCTGATTATGGTAATTTCTTTACTTCAACGGCTTGGAGAACAAAGAACTACCAAAGATTCTTGCAAGCAACAAATTATGAAACAGCATTAACTAGCTTATTAGCATCAGGTTATGCAACAGATCCAGCATATGCCGAAAAATTAAAGTCATTAATTCAGCGATATGGATTGGATCAATATGATTTAAATTAGTGTGCGTAAAAAAGCGACATAATTTGGCTCCGTAATTTCTGTAGTGGGTAAATCCACTGTAGAGATTATGGGGTCTTTTTGAGTTTGGAAAGTAACCGCCCAATAACAAGGTATATTGAAAAAGGCTCCAAAGCCCTGTCGACTCTGGAACCTTTTTCTATTTACATACTCTCTTAATGTTTTTGTCCCATGGCAAATAAGCCTCTAGCACCTCTTTTTTTGCGAGTGTCTCCTCGTTAGGTAAGTGTTCTAGAAGATAGGTCATATATTTCTCTGCGTCAAGTCCATGTCGCTTAGCAGTTTCTAAAAGACTCAGAATGACAGCTGTCGACTTGGCTCCCTCAAAGCTCTGAGAAAACAACCACCTTCGCTTTTTTATTTCAAGGCTCAGGCTGAAACAGTCCACTGGACTGTTTCACTACGGCCCATAACCAAAGTCTTCATTGCCCTCTCAGCTATATTATTGGACAGGACTAAGTCACCATCCGAGAGAACGGTTCGGAAGGTAGTTTCGTATTTGAGGCTATACTCTATTGCAGTGCCCAATTTGGAGCCTGGCAAAACGGCCTGATTGCGACACCAGCCAAAGAATTCGTCCATCAAAGGGGCCAACTCTGTCTGGCGTTTATGTAATCGTTCCTCAGTAGACAAGTCTGCCCAGTCATTTTCTAAGGTAAACAGGCGGTCGCAATAGGCTAATCCTTTCGCTCCTAAAGAAGTCTTGTCTGTCTTCTTAGGAGTCGCCTCAAAGAACTTTCGTCTGACGTGAGCCCAACAACCAACCAGCTGAGCCTTGTCTAATTGACGATAAGCTGACCACATGTCACAATGTACATAACCTGTATAATCTCCAAGAAATTCCTCCACAACTAAGCCACTCCGACGTTTGTCATGATGATAGAGAGTAATTCCCTTTTTCTCGTGCTTCCCAGACAAGAAGGTCCAGTAGAAGGTCAACTGGCTATCATTTTCTAAGACCTTGTAGGAGGT
>NZ_JBMVJC010000006.1:0-93459 GCF_049893385.1 Streptococcus sp. VTCC 12905
TTGTTGTTTAGCTAATGGGTAAGCCTGATTGATAATCTCTTCAAGCCCCTTGAAGCCATCGGTCACTACAAGAGAAATCTGTTGGATTCCTTGGTTTTGAAGCTTGTCTAACAGGGTGGACCAAGAAGCATTGTTTTCATTTGGGGCGATTTCATATCCAAGAACAGCCTTCTGTCCTTCTGGTGTAATGCCAAGTGCGATATGAATACATTCTTTACTAACGGTTCCACGTCTTAATGGAAGATAGGTTCCGTCAAGAAATAAAACAGAGTAATTGGCTTCTAAGCTTCGCTCATGAAAAGTAGCGACATTCTCCTGAGTTGCTTTTGAGATATTAGAAATTGTGGCAGGACTATAGTGATGACCATACATTCGTTCGATGATATCACTAATTTCTCGAGTCGTTACACCGGTTTGGTAGAGTTTGATAACCATCTCTTCCAAGTGGTCATCTCGACGTCCATAAGCGGGAAGCAAAGCTGGACTAAAGTTCCCATTACGATCTCTAGGAATACTCAACTGAACAGTCCCATATTTGGTTTCGAATTTCCGTGCATAGCTTCCGTTACGACTATTCCCAGAATTATAGCCTAATTTATCGTAAGGTTCATACCCTAAAAAGGCTGATAACTCTGCTTGAAGCAGATCATTCATAGCTGTTTCAAGAGAAGTACGGAAAAATTCATCAATATCTTGCTTTTGGGCTAGGAAGTTAAGTAGTTCTGTGGTAAACTGAGTCATAGGAATAAATCTCTTTCTAGTAATGTTTTGCAACTCTACTATAACGGATTTATTCCTTTTTGTGTTTACACAACTTATTTTACACTACCCAATAATACCCTTGTTGACGGTATAGACCAAATTTTCTCATCCATTTCGCCTTATTCACTGTATCAATTTTCTCAACTACAATGCTAATCTCTTTAGAGTATATTTTATTTATTAGTCTCACATAATAGGCTAAAAATACAATATTGAGCCATGATAAAACATTGTTCTTATAGGTAATCTTGAGTCGGTTATAATAGCTTCTATATTTTTTATAAAGAAAATATGTATTAATTCCTTCTGTAAAATCATCAATTACAATTTTATAGTGATATTGTTTTATTTTTTTTAGGATGTCAGGCAAACTATCTAATAATTCAGGGTTCCTAGTTGGAAAGTGTTCGGTTATTTCAATTAAGATATTTTCAGAATAAGAGTTAAATCGTTCTAAAAATTGAATGGTTCCAATATATTGAAATTGATCTAAATCAAAATTTACAGAAAGTAGAATCTCGGGATGCTGATTTAATTTTTCTTCAAGTTTTTCACTAAACCAGTTCATAAAGATTATATAGTATTCTTCATGAGATAGAATAAAGTGAAATTCATCTGATGGGAAGGTATCTGATTTGTATGAACGGAGCAATACTTCATATTCGTCAACTTTTGCAACTTTCGTTTTGCTAGTTTCCACATTAACAATGGGTTGAAATAGCAAATAAAAATCATCGGTTCGCACTAAATATTTCCAACTTCTTTCTATAATAAATCTTTCTATAATAAATAATGATGATACTGTCACACGTTTTTTCCAAGACAGTAAGAGTTATCATAATTATTTAGACTGTATTTTTTTAGATTTTTTTTGCGAATACATATTACTGTCTGCTTCTACCAAAAGCTCATCCAATTCATGATATCTTGGATTTCTAGCAAATGTCTTACCAATCGAAACGGATACCCCGAAGAGATTAAACTCTTGCATTTTGAGGACAATATTCGATTGAATGCGTAAAATATCTAAATGTGTTGTTTCTGGCAAGAGAACACAGAATTCATCTCCTCCCAACCTTGAAACAAGTGCATTTGATGGAAACTCATTCATTAGAATATTACTAAATTGAATAAGAATTTGATCTCCTACAGCATGCCCAAACGCATCATTTGAGGATTTAAAATTATCTAAATCAAAAACAAAAACCCATATACTTAAATTGTCTTTTTGGATAACTTCAGCATAATATTCGTTGAGTTTTCTACGGTTATAGACTTCTGTAAGAGGATCTTGATAAATTAATTTTAACATTTTTTCCTTCTCATTTTCAACGTCTGTCACATTTGTAGTGATGCAACATATGGCTACTAATTCTCCCCCCTTATTTTTGATTGGGGAGTATGAGGTATAGAGCACCAAACTCTCACCCTCATGATCAAAGACATCCTCTCACCCTCATGATCAAAGACATCCTTAGAAGCATGAAAATTATTTTCTAATGCTGCATTCACATTTGCTTTTAAAGAATCAAAGTGTTCTGCTGATAAGTAATCAGAAACATTTTTCCCAACCTTCGGACTAACATGAAAATACTTTTCCATGAAGGCTATATCTGGTTGGTTCATATAGAGATAATTGTAATCTCTATCAATAATATAGAGATTGATGTTTTCTAATACGTCAAAACTATTTTGTAATAGGATATTTTGTTTTTCAGATGCTTTTAATAATCTGGAAAATCGCACGATTTCAATAAATAATACAAATAAGATTAAGGCTATGATGCAGATGAATAAAATCGACTTGAAATCATCATTTCTTATTTCTGTATAAAAGAAAAACAAAAATAACAATAATAAGAGCCCATAGATTAATAAGATTCGATGTCGTGTTTTCTTTCTGAATTTAGTTGTATCTGCTTCCATTGTAAATATACTCTCCCAACATATATTCAATCATCGGAGTAATTAGTTATTAGTATAACAAATAGAGACATCTTTTACCAGCTTGGTTTTCCTAATTGTCAAAATGAAATTGTTCCACAGGATAGTAACCAGGTGATAGTGTGCGCTGAGTTAATTTCTTCATAGTTGCTACGAAAGTATAGTGATTATCCAGCAGTAATACACCATCATATTGTTTGATAATAGTTTCAAACTCATTGTCAGTGACAATAAAATCATATCGGGCATCAACATGTGGATTCCATAAAACATACCTGGCGTAATATTGTAGAAAATAATTATCTACCTGTTCTTGGTTTGCCGAAACTACCAAATAATTTCCCGATTCTAGGTGTTTCTCTTCTGTAATCTCATTTAACGCCCTTTGTTCTTCTAGGACGGTATTCATTTGCTCAGACATACCATTTGTATCTGAAATGATAAATCCTGTAAATAGCATTAAAGCAGCTATCGTCGTTAATTCATATAACTTCTTATTTCTAAAAGATTTATACGAACGATTATTTCTTTTTAAATAATTTTTTTCGTAAAAAACATCATCCATCTGACGAACAAGTTGAATGATAAAAATAAATAGATTGATTAGAATAATCGTTAATATATATCGTTCAAAACCTGCAACTCTTAAAGCCTCATCAACCGGCATAGCTGTTAGGTACATGACTAAATTTCCAGTATAATACAGGACCGTAACTAGTGCACATACCAAATAAATTTGAAGATTAGACTTCCATTGTTTGTACTTAATGCCATAAAAGATTAACAAGCCCAATGCCAAACAATAAATTAGTAATATTTGAATACTAGTAAGGGTTTTTAATGAAAAGACGGTGTCTAGATAAGTTTGTAGTATTTTTGTCTGATCATCTGTCAGCTGTAGTTGTAAAACATCAGTTATTGATCCTGAATTAACTTCATGTTTCTTGATAATTGAATCACCGAAGGTTGTTTTCACATGGAATGACCAGATTCTATTACTTATGATTGGCAACAGTGTCAGCAACGAATAAATGGAGAGCTTTCGGCTTTCTTTAAATAGTTGCCTTTTTATGCCAATTACAAAATAGGCAAGGATGATACAGATTACAAAAAATAGAGCACTAGCCTTGACCATCACTAGGAAGTTTAAAATCAATGTCACCACGACTGTACTTCCTAGGAAATTCTCCTTCTTCATTTCAAATAGTACAGAAACGGCAGCAACAGACAAGGCCGCAATAAGAGCATCAACTAAAAGATTATTGTAGCGGATGGAAAAATTAAGATAAGTCATCACTCCTATGCCTGCAAAAATCAACGCATTAGGTAACAATCTTCGCTTGTCTTTTACTGTATCAAAAATTGCATATTGAGCTGCTGCGATAACGATAAATTGGCCGATTAACAGGATCCCGTCGTTAAAACCAACAAACTTTGTAATGTAATAAAGATATAATGAACTTCCGATTGGATAATTGTTATAGGATATGATGGTATCATTAATATTCGGAAGTCTATTTTCCAGATGTAGAAATTTTACAATGGTTGCCCAATGAGTAAAATTATCATAATGGACAAGTGTTTGATTCCACAATGCTAGACAATAAAGCACTACATAGATAGCCATGAATAAAGAAACAAAATGAAGATTGTTGATAATGGCCTCAAAAATATGGCGGATACTCCCTTTACTAGTGTAAAGAAATAACGTAAAACCAAGTATATAAAGTAGCCATGCAGCACCCGCTAAAAGATTCAAAAGGGATGCAACATACAAAAAAGCAACTTGAAAACTGATTATTCCAATATAAACTAGGTATTTAGAAATACTTGTTCGGGTTCGTACATACGAAGTATATCCGATTAGCGAGCAAAGAAATAGAATAAATTTAATGACTGACATCTATCTTCTCCTTGTATAGCTCATCATAAAAATGTTGTATTCCCCCCATGCAAACTTCCTCCATACGTTCTATTGAATAAATTGTTGTTTGACTGAATAACTGATGGTGCAGCTTATTAAAGTGTAATCTGATTTTTTCAGTCTCATAAATAAATGTTTCAGGAAGAGATTGGATATTTTCACCCCACAATTCAACTTGGTTACCATCAAAGCTAATCAGGTCAAATGATTGATTTTGAATCAGGATTGGGTATTTTGTTTGTATTTTTGGCATTGTACTATTGTTGTTCTTTTGAGTTGATGAACGCTGTTTTAGTAAGTAGAATCGCTGCAGTAAATTGTTACTTAAGTCATCCCAAATGGTAACCCAGCTATCCCTTTCTTTGGCTAAATAATCATTTGTTCGGGCAAAAATATAGTGATAGTAAGACTTTTTATCCTTTTCATCTAAGCTATCATCAATTCGAATCGCATAACGCCACATATTGTCTTGATCCACAATACGTGCTAGTCTTCCATTTACTGTAAAAGAATATAACCCATTGTTTAACGAAATTGACACGTGCTCCTTTATATAAAGCGGCCGTCTACTTATAAATGAGAGGCCATGTTCAGAAACGTCAACTAGGGTAACGTTCTCTTTTAAACCACTTATGTCGACAACAGCTTCGTCATCAACTAAAAATCGTTCCTCATTTCGATAGATTGGTCGGCCAAGTGTAGCAAATAGCGCGAAAGTCAAGTTAATCAAGTGATGAATCAACCAAAAGCTAATGACAGAGCCATAGAATAGTTCGGACCCATATTTTCCAATATTAAAAGTGATTAACCCATAAACAGATAACACCCAAAGAATAAAATAGGGCAAGGCAAACATATAATCAAAATTTCGGTCGCTAATGTCTTTTGAAGTCACCTTAAATTTTTTCTCACTGATTCCGATTGACTCAAAGAACAAAGGCAATACGAGATAAGGTGCAAATACAGTTTCCACAATTTCTCCCCATGTCTGAGTTCGATAGGTATCTGTTACATCTCTCATAGCAAGTTTTGAAAATACATAAGATGGCAACCAATAGATAAGCAATAACCAAACATTTGCCTTTACAATTCGCATGTGAAATACCGTATAAAGTATCGGGGCAAGGATATAAACTAAACGTCTGAAGAATGAACTCCAATAAAGGTAGCCATTAACATAGACAACTCGCTGTCCTAAAGATAGTTTTGGATTGAAAAAAATATTTGTATTATAACTGCTTTTGATAACCCCTCTTCCCCACCGAACGCGCTGCTTCACAACACTACGTAAGTCAGTCGGAGTTAAGCCGCTAGCCAATGGTTTAGTAGTCGAATAATTTAAATATCCAGCAATATTCATCCGAACACCTAATTCGAAATCTTCAGTTATG
Source organism: Streptococcus sp. VTCC 12905 (assembly GCF_049893385.1). Classification (NCBI taxonomy): domain Bacteria; kingdom Bacillati; phylum Bacillota; class Bacilli; order Lactobacillales; family Streptococcaceae; genus Streptococcus; species Streptococcus sp. VTCC 12905. Next base: position 6,022 of record NZ_JBMVJC010000006.1, read on the forward strand.
GTGCCAACTGGAAATCCACCTGCATCTTCTATCGCTTGTCTACTTAATAAAGTATTAGATCCTGTGTAGACTGCTGCTCCTCTGGTATTATTCAAGACATTGACACTCTTTGAAAAGAAATCTTGTTCATTTGGAAGTTTATCTTCTGAATAAAAATGAAATTGAAAAATATCTGGGTTATAAAAACTCTGGGGAGTCTGAATCAGACCGATTGGTTTCTGATTTTCTCTATCTGCTAAAAAATATGGGACTGTCTCTAGCAAGAATTCTTTATAAGGAATCATATCTGCATCAAATGTAGCGATATAAGGAGAGTTTGTTTGGCTAAGTGCATTATTCAAATTTCCCGATTTAGCATGTTTATTATTCTCCAGACCACAATAACCAACGTTAAACTCCTCTGCCAGCGCCTTTATTTCAGGTCGATTTGTATCATCTGCAATATAAATATGGACTTTACTTTTATCTGGATAATCCATTTGTACACAGGCATTCAGGGTTTTATACACGATGGTGTAGTCTTCGTTATGAGTTGCAATAAAAACATCAATGTCAGGCATATTCTCTGCTGTCAGTTCACCTTTTTCAAGATTGAACCTTTTGCTTTTATTGGCAATCAAAACGAAGGCAGAAGAGTATGAAACTAATTCACAGAGCCACAGAATAACCCCAAAAATATATGATAGAGGTGAGTCTTCCCAAGGAATGGTATAGATAATTCTCCAACCCAAATAGATAATACTGGTTAAGAAAGCTAAAATGTAAACTATTAGATTAATTTTTTTACTTTTAAACACCTTATATCCCCGCTTTTTTGGTAAAGATGTACTTTTTCTGAATTTTATAACTAATCATAAATAAGATGGTATCAACCACTACTTTAACAAGTGATAATTGTACCCCAGGAAATAGATGATTTCCTAAGGTAACAAGCAGAGCTGATACAGATATTTGTCCAATTACTAACATAAAATATTTTAAAATACTTGTCTTATCTCCCTTTTGAAATACAAATGATTTATTCATCATAAAATTAAATAGAGATGAAAAAAAACGAGATAAGAATGACGCAATAAAAATTGTATCTGTATGCTGATTTCCAATAAGAAATACAATCAAACTGAAGGCAGAAATATCAACTATAAACGAGCTTGCTGACGACAGAATAAACTTCAAAAAGGTTTTATATATTTTTATCGAGTCCATAATTGGATTAAAGTGAGAAGATTCATTCTCGTTGATATAAATGGTTTCAATAGGAACTTCGATAATGGGTACGTTATTTTCTTTTGCAAACAAGAGCATCTGCATTTCAAATTCATATCGATTCCCTTCCAAAGAAATCATCTTATCAAAGTAGGTTGTTGGAATAACCCGAAGTCCTGTTTGAGTATCAGAAATATCTAATCCAAGGGACAAACTTAAGACATCTCGTGTCATTAGATTTCCAATCTTACTTCTTAGTGGAATATTTTTTCCAAAATTTCTAGAACCTAATATAAGGGGATATTTTTGAGCGTTTCGTTCATATTCTTGTAAACATTTTTTTGTATCACCGACAGTGTGTTGACCATCTGCATCAATCGTTACGACTGCTTCTACTGATTTCAGATGATCCTTAATAAATTTGAATCCTGTTTTTAGAGCAAAACCTTTTCCCTCATTTTTATCGTACCGAATGAGACTAGTACTTGAGTTAATCGCATTAAAAATCGGATCATATTCTATTCCACTCCCGTCATCTACAACAACTATTTGAACATTTTGAAAATATGAATCAAGTGTAATATCTTTTATTAACTTATTTAACTTTGAATCGGGTTGATATGCCGGAATAAGAATGGCAAAATTTGTCATGTTAGATGCTCCTATTTTTCGTTTCTTTTCATTTGGTTAAGAGTATTTTTTTATAGTTTAGCTTAAAATTGTACCTATAAATATCTGATAAAATTCTCAGCAATTTTTACATTATATCACGGACTATCATAAAAAATGAACAAAATGGTTCATATAACACTTGAGACTTGCAATGTTTCTATAGTCAAATATGTATATAATTAGTTATCTAAAAAAACTTTACATAACTAATTATATGTAAATTTTTAAAATTTTATATTACTAATAAAATATAAGCAAGTAGGACACTAATGATACTAAACAGTGAACCAATCAAATAGTATTCAGCAAAGGCTTGGCTTTTGGATATTTTATCATAGCGTGCGATGGATTTTGCGGTAAATACCAAACCAATAGCTGTAAATTGCCCCATGAGTAGAAAAATCCCCATAATCGAGCGTTCTAATTGGCCAATCAAGGCACCTGCACCTGTCACAGTCAACTCTTCTTCTCCTTCCGTTACCTGATATTTGTTGAAGAAAAGTTTAAAAACGATATCCACCGGCTTAGTAATCAATATGATAAATAACAACTGCAATAATAGACTATTCGGCTCACTCCAAAATGAATAGGCAGAACTATTTACCTCAATTGTTTGATATAAAATGATGATACAGAAAATATGCAATAGCTGATCAATGACGAAGGTATTTCCGTCCCATTTTTCTTTTATCCAGCCATGTTTACTGAGGAAATGCTTACAATAATCAATTGCTAGGTGACTTAGCCAAACTTGAAAAAAAAGATCCCCATTATTAATTGGCAATAAAAAAGCCAGAATAGATAGTGAAATTCCAACCACTGTTAGATGGAGTACGAGTGCTAAAAAATTCGTTCTTTTGGCATTTGCTAATTGTTGGCTTTGAAATGTAAAATCACTTAAGAAATAAGCAATCAACAAGGCTGTTAAGATTGGTTATTGAACCAAGTAAAGTAATGTGATAATACGGATACGTACATGCTGCTACACCTCTTTCTGACAAAGTTGTAGGATTAAACTCATCACCATTTGCCGATTCCGAAAATATAGTTTTATTCCACTAGATTTTACACGTTTTGTAAACGCGCTTGGAGTCAATTTCATTTTCTCAGCAATCGGTTTTTGCTTAAAATCTTCACTGTAGATGTTATTACTAATTAACGTTCCAAATAAATCAGTTTGTGAATTATTCCAAGAAGCTCTGATAAAATCACTTGAGTTTAGTAGAGAGTTAATCACGCGGTTGATTTGTTTGTATTCAGATGAGAAGGCTATTTGACTAGTGCCGTAGTCGTTATTATCATGAATATAGTCAATTGCTTTTCGAGCTTCCCAATAAGCTGGACCATCAGCTCCGATACTTTGATGTGGATTAATGTCTGTGAGGATTTCTCCTAAGCCTATTCCGAATCGAATTTCTAATTCATTTCTAAAAGCTATTTTTATCTGATCTATCATTAGAAAGATGTGTGGGCTTGGTTTGCAAAGTGCTTGGAATTCATCACCTTTCGTAATAGTAAATGGAGAGGCAAATTCACTTGAAAAAGTATAATTGACACGTTTGATAACATGACCTAACCGTTCCTGAATATTTGAACGATTGTATACCTGTTTTGAGTTGATAATATCACCAATAATTGCTATGTATTGCATAAGGTTTCCCTCCTTTTTCTTATTGTGTCCATTATAACAGACATTTTGTTTTGTGTCCATAAAAACAGACATTTTTAATTATTTCCACCATAGTGGACATTTTATATTTGCTACTACTTCTGCTTCCCCTTGGAACATAAAAAATACTACACCAGTTGAACCGATGCAGCATTTTCTTATTTAATTTAGTCAGATTCAATCCAAACCGATAAGGAACCTGCGTTGACAGGGAAACGCCCCCAACCAGTCTCATTGAGCAAGACTTGGTCTTGTCGATTGCCTGTGGCATCTATAAACATTTTACCAGCATTTAATTGTCCCATATCCATATCTTTGTAGCCTTCATCTGAGTTGCTAATAACAGCTGCCAGGCCTTTAGGATGATCTTGGTCTCCTTGGCAGACCCAACCAATGCAGTTGGGATGATCAAAATAATCAATCTGAGGACCGTAAGTATGGTTTTGTCGAATTCCTAGTAGTTTATCCAGCATATCTTTAAAGGACTCCTGGCCAAATTCTCCAGAAATACCATAATAATCCCCATAAAAAATCGTTGGTAGTCCTTGTTGACGCAGAAGAATGAGTGCATAGGCAGCTGGCTTAAACCATTCAGCGATTGTTGATTCTAATGCCTGTCCACGTTGAGAATCATGATTATCGACAAAGGTAACCGCAAAGTTTGGATTTGATTGGACAAGACTACCATCAAAGATGGTTCTCAAATCATAACCAGCTCCGTCAGTGCTAGCTTGGAAAAGATTCATATGAAGGGGGACATCCACCAAATCCATTTGAAAATTCGTTTCATTGATGTAATCTAAACGGGCTTCCTGACTGTTTTTCCAATATTCAGCAAAGACATAAAGATTGTCTTTGTATTGTTCTCTGACGTTTTGGATAAATGAGCTGATAAAGTCTTCTCCGATATGTTTGGCAGCATCGATTCGAAAACCATCTATCTGCGTAGTCTCTAAGAACCAACCTACCCAGTCCATTAAATGTGAACTAACTTCTGGATGTTTGAAATCAATATCATTAAACATCAGATAGTCATAGTTGCCATGTTCTCCGTCTACTTGATCTTGATTGGCCCAGCCTTTATTATCTCCAACAATCTGATAGATTCCTGTTTCCTTGTGTTTGGCGTCAAAATCTAGCCCTGTAAAATGATACCAATGCCACTTAAAGTCGTTATAGGTATTATTTCGTCCGGCAAAATCATAACCTGTGTAGCCCTCGATTTCATAAGGCTCTGACAGACTTTCTTGACGATTATCAGGATTCATACGGCGGACTTGGAAACGTTCCAAGTAGTCGCCTCCTGCCTTATGATTTAAGACAATATCTGCTATGGTTACTATTCCCTGCTCCTGAAGAGCCTGGATCGCTGCAATATAGTCCTTTTTCGTACCGTACTTTGTTGGGACGGTGCCTTTTTGATCGAATTCTCCTAAGTCAAAAAGATCATAAATTCCGTAGCCGACATCCTCTTTTCCTGTTGCTTTAAAAGCTGGAGGCATCCAAATATGGCTGATTCCAATTTCTTTGAGATGGCTAGCATCATTTTTCAAATTTTCCCAGTGCTTGCCATCTGCTGGCAAATACCACTCAAAGTATTGCATCATGGTTGGTCTTGTCATTTCGTAAGTATACTCCTATATTAGATATTAGAAGATTTATTTTCTCTTCTTTTTAGCTTTTTTAATTTTATTTGCTTGACGTTTCATGGCCTGTTTCATGGTAAATTCACCAATTTTGCCTTTCAAACCACCGCCAAACATTTGAGACATATCTGGCATTCCTGCGCCACCCATTAATTGGCTCATGTCCGGCATACCAGCTCCGCCCATCATATCTTCCAGAGCAGACATATCCATACCATTCATGTTTGGCATGTTTTTAGGAAGATTGTTTGGATTGATACCCATTTGTTTCATCATTTTGTTCATATCACCAGACATAACTCCCTGCATCATTGACTTAGCCTGGTTGAAATCTTTGATGAATTTATTGACTTCGACAAAGCTATTTCCTGATCCAGCAGCGATACGACGACGGCGACTAGGAGTCAATAAATCCGGATTTTCACGCTCTTCTGGCGTCATTGATGACACAATCGCACGTTTACGGGCAATTTGTTTTTCATCAATTTTTAGATTGGAAAGAGCGGGATTTCCAGCCATACCTGGAATCATTTTGAGAAGGTCTTCCATCGGGCCCATATTTTGAACTTGATCTAATTGGTCAATGAAGTCATTGAAATCAAAGGTATTTTCACGCATTTTTTCAGCGAGTTCTAATGATTTCTTCTCATCATATTCCTTGCTCGCCTTCTCAATCAAGGTCAGCATGTCACCCATACCAAGAATACGCGAAGACATACGATCTGGGTGGAAGGTTTCGATATCGGTGATTTTTTCACCTGTACCTGTGAATTTGATTGGCTGACCTGTGATGTGACGAACAGACAAAGCTGCACCACCACGAGTATCACCATCAATCTTGGTCAAAATCACACCGGTGATGGACAACTGATTATTGAACTCACGTGCAACATTAGCAGCTTCCTGACCGATCATGGCATCAACTACCAAGAGAATTTCATTTGGTTGAGCAAATTCCTTGATTTCTCTCAACTCGGCCATAAGGGCTTGGTCAATTTGTAAACGACCAGCCGTATCAATCAAGACATAGTCATTGTGATTGACTTTGGCTTGTTCTAAACCTTGACGGACAATCTCAAGAGCTGGAACTTGATTGCCCAACTCGAACACAGGTACATCAATCTGTTGACCGAGTGTCTTCAACTGGTCTATGGCAGCTGGACGATAAATATCGGCAGCAATCAAGAGTGGACGAGCATTTTCTTCCTGCTTGAGTTTATTAGCCAACTTTCCTGTGAAAGTCGTTTTACCAGCCCCTTGCAAACCAGCCATCATAATGATAGTTGGAATTTTCGGAGATTTAATGAGTTCGGAAGTTTCAGACCCCAATACAGCTGTTAACTCTTCATCAACGATTTTAACGATTTGTTGAGCAGGATTCAAGGTTTCAATCACTTCATGCCCAATAGCACGTTCGCGTACTTTCTTGATAAAGTCTTTCACAACTGGCAAGGCCACATCAGCCTCAAGCAAGGCCAAACGAATTTCCTTGGTCGCTTCCTGAATATCACTCTCAGAAATTTTTCCTTTACGACGCAGATTTTTAAAGACATTCTGCAAACGTTCTGTTAAGCTTTCAAAAGCCATATACTTCTCCTCTTAATCTCTATTATCGATACTAGTTAGAATAGCGATTTTCTCCTCTAAGTAACCATCCCCCGGATACCTAGTAAGAATTTCATCAAAAATTTGACTACGCACTACATAATCAGAGTACATATGTAGTTTCATCTCGTAGTCTTCCAGCAATTTTTCTGTTCGTTTAATGTTATCATACACCGCTTGACGACTTACATTGAATTCCTCAGCAATTTCTGCCAGACTATAATCATCTGCATAATACAGCTCAATATAGTTCATTTGCTTATCCGTCAGCAAGGCTGCGTAGAATTCAAATAAAGCATTCATTCGGTTGGTTTTTTCAATTTCCATAAACTTTATTATATCAAAATTTTTATCTTTTATAAATAAGAAAATCCGTCATCTTTTGAAAGAACAAGCGGATTTTCTAAAATATATTACATAATTTAATGTATGTTAATTATTTTCTAAATAAAACTCAAAGCGTTCGCCCACGTACTGGCTATTAACAAATTCAAATGCTTGACCATCTTCCAAATAGGAAACTTGTTTTAAAGCAAGTATAGCCTGATTCTTAGTAATTTCTAAGTACTGAGCAACTTTTTCATTCGCTAAACGAGCAAAGATTGTTTGCTTACTTGTTCCAATACGATAACCATTATCTACTAGTGTTTTGAAAAAATGATTGGTTACTTCTTCTTTTGGAACATTTTTAATCAAACGCTCCGGAATGCTGGCTACTTCATAAACAACCGGTACATTGTCAGCATAGCGAACCCGTTCCATTCGAATGATTGATTCCCCTCGAGACAAACCAAGCTCTTCAATTTCCTTTTCGTTTGGTTTTGTACGAGTGTATGACAAGAGCTTGCTCGTAGGTGTTTTCCCTTGAAGCAGTACCAATTCAGTAAAAGAAGTTGTTCCCCGCATCTTCTCCTGCACTCGAGTGCTGGCTACATAGGTGCCAGAACCCACTTTTCGTTGCAAGACTCCCTCTTCTACTAATAGCGTAATGCCTTGCCGTAAGGTCATGCGAGATACTCCAAATTCTTCTGATAAATCTCTTTCACTCGGCAAGCGCTGACCGATGGTCCAAATCCCCTGGTCAATTTGTTCTTTTATCTTATCATGAATCGTAATATATGCTGCTTTCATCTCGACCAACCTTTTTCTTTCTAGTGTACCAAAAATATTCTCATTTGACAAAAATAGACCGATTTTTATGTGGAAAAATGATACCGCAAACAATAAGAAAGAATTTCCTAAAATAATCAATGTAAAAAATAGAAAAATACGAACACTTTGTTTTTATAAATTACTCATAGTTTGCAAAACAGATATTTATGAAATATAGTTTGGAAAATGTTCGCTTTTATGATAAAATATGTACTAGTATTTGAATTTATTTCAAAACGAAAGGGTAAAACATGACAAAACAAGATGTCCAAAAAATCATTGTACTGGATTATGGTAGCCAGTACAATCAGCTCATTTCGCGTCGTATTCGTGAATTTGGTGTCTTTTCAGAATTGAAAAATCACAAAATAACTGCCGATGAAGTTCGCGCCATCAATCCAATTGGTATTGTACTTTCAGGTGGTCCTAACTCTGTCTACGCAGAGAATGCTTTCGATATTGATCCAGAAATATTTGAATTGGGTATTCCAATCTTGGGTATTTGTTACGGAATGCAACTCATCACTCACAAGCTAGGTGGTAAGGTTGTGCCTGCTGATAAAGCTGGAAATCGTGAATATGGTCAATCTAACCTACAATTGAAAACCGAGTCAGCTTTGTTTGCGAGTACACCAGAAGAACAACTAGTGCTTATGAGCCACGGTGATGCTGTCACAGAAATCCCAGCAGATTTCCATCTTGTTGGTCTTTCATCTGACTGTCCTTACGCTGCAATTGAAAACACGGAACGCCGTATCTACGGTATCCAATTCCACCCAGAAGTTCGTCATTCTATTTATGGCAATGACATTTTGAAAAACTTCGCATTTGGCATCTGTGGTGCACGTGGCGATTGGACGATGGAAAACTTCATAGAAACTGAAATCGAAAAAATTCGTCAAACAGTTGGCGATAAGAAAGTCTTACTCGGTCTCTCTGGTGGTGTTGACTCATCTGTCGTTGGTGTTCTTCTTCAACGTGCTATCGGTGATCAATTGACTTGTATCTTTGTTGACCACGGTCTTCTTCGTAAAAATGAAGGCGATCAAGTCATGGAAATGCTAAGCGGTAAATTTGGACTGAATATTATCCGTGTTGATGCGGCTAAACGCTTCTTAGATTTGCTAGCTGGCGTATCTGATCCAGAGAAAAAACGTAAAATCATCGGTAATGAATTTGTTTACGTATTTGACGATGAGGCGAGCAAGTTAACAGATGTTGAATTCTTGGCTCAAGGAACACTTTATACAGATATCATTGAGTCTGGTACAGATACAGCTGAAACCATCAAATCTCACCATAATGTTGGTGGTTTGCCTGAAGATATGCAATTCAAACTAATCGAACCACTCAATACATTATTTAAAGATGAAGTTCGTGCCCTAGGTACTGCTCTCGGCATGCCTGACGAAGTTGTGTGGCGCCAGCCATTCCCTGGTCCAGGTCTTGCTATCCGCGTTATGGGTGAAATTACAGAAGAAAAACTCCAAACTGTTCGTGATTCAGATGCTATTTTGCGCGAAGAGATTGCCAAAGCTGGTCTAGACCGCGATGTTTGGCAGTATTTCACGGTCAATACTGGCGTACGCTCAGTGGGTGTTATGGGAGATGGTCGTACTTACGACTATACGATTGCTATTCGCGCTATCACTTCTGTCGATGGAATGACGGCTGACTTCGCCAAACTTCCTTGGGATGTTCTTCAGAAAATTTCTGTCCGCATCGTAAATGAAGTAGCTCACGTCAACCGCATTGTCTACGATATCACAAGTAAGCCACCTGCAACAGTTGAGTGGGAGTGATTTAGAAACATAATTTAAAGTGAAATAGTTGATTTAACAGCATTTTTAGTTATTATAAAAGGTTAAAAATCAATCAAAATTGATTGGTTCCCCACCAAAAACCCCACCAGAATTTTTATTGTGTAACTAAGATAATAGACTTCGATAAAATGAAAATAAGTATTTATATTTTCTGCTTCTGTCTTATTCTACATAAACAACAATAATATACTCTATAATCAAAAGAGGTCAAGATTTAACTTGACCTCTTTTTCTATTCACTTCATGTTTTTCACTTCATGTTTTAAATACGTAAAAGCTTTGTTCTATTTCGTATGCTTCAATTACAATCAACTACTATCCTACCCAAAATATTTATCTACCAATTCCTGAATTCTACCTTCTTTGGCAGCTGGAATCGTATCTTCTAAAACAAAGTTCTTTCTACTGATATCTTGAGAGAGATTTCCAAAGATAAAATTCGTCGAAATGTTATAAATAATTTCTGAAGGCGCAAATCCATAAACTTGATTTTCTAAGATATGTTTTAGACGTTTTTCAGGATTTGGAAAGGCTTCTTTCAAGCCATTGCTGTTATATAGCCGCTTAACAAGCTCTGCAATATAGAGACCTGACTTCATGTACAAATCAATGAATGTCTTAGACGGATCATCAAAGATTCCTGGATTTTCTTTTTCAAGGTCATCCACCATTCTCTTCACCACACGTTTAGGAGTGAAAATCTGATTGGTTTTCTGTGGTGGAATATAATCGAAAATATCTTCTTTTTGATCTTTAAAATAATCTGCCAACTCCTCTTTCTTGCGAAGAAATTCCTGGATGGCTTCATCAAATGTTGCTCGATCAAAGAGATGTCCTGCAAAATCCTGCCCACCATCTCTCAAATAACGAAATTGTTCAATCGTAATACCAGTCACTTCAAAGAAGACATGCTCAGGAACAAAGGTGTCAAAATTATCAAGTGTTAGAGATTGATCACCATAGGCCATGATGAAACTTGGAATAGTTCGTGCAAATCCTCGAAGACGGTCTCGAATCTCATCCTGAGCTGATTGTTTCAACTGTTCCACACGTTTTATCTCAACCTGTTCAATAAACTTCTCGGGCATTTTTTCCACTTCTTTTTTAAGTGTTTGTTCTAGTTTTTCTTTATGAATGAGATTATTTTCTTCTAAACGTTTTTCAAGAACTTTTTGAATCTTATCTTTTTGCTCTTTATCACTTTCTTCCTTGAGCTGTTGTTGCAACTCTTCCTTGATATGGGCTTCAGTAATTTTACGTTCTATCTCATTTTTTCGAAATTCGTTCTCAAATGTTGCTACGATTTGTTTCTTGATCTGGTCTGTTTCCCGAGTTTTCAAATCATATTCAGCTTTCAATTCCTCTACAATTACTGAAGAAACGGTCTTACTCAAGTCATTAACCAACTGTTTTTGAGTTCGTTCCTCATCTTTTGTGACTAGTTCAACAACAGACTGTCCAAGTCCATAAACTTTTTCACCAAAAAGTCGCGCTTGTTGATTGACCACGATTTCATGGTCAACCACTGCATTGCCCTCGTCATCCACTTTAACATCTGAAAAATCTAATAAATCAGAAGGTGTTTGTAACTTTCCTTCCTTTTCTACTGGTAGTTCATTTAAAATGTCTAGAACGGTTTGACTGGCTTGGAAAATGCCGCTGATATTATCAAAAAGTAGATTGGACATAAACCCTCGTTTGAGGACTTCTCTAGCTTTTATCTGACGAGGTATAGTCAGAACTTCCTTAGCATCAATTTCAACCATCTTGCCTGCACGGTCTTCTGCTATGACAGGGAAGAAATTTAAGAGTTCTCTGATGTTTTCTTCGCGAGTTGCGGAAGTTCCACCACCTCCTGCAGTCGCAAGTGATAAGTTATTTGCAAACTCATCAAAGAGAATCAGAGTTCTTTCTGGCGCAAAGTCAAATATATAGGCTCTTTCTTTGCGGAAGTGATTTCCTTTGCTATCGCTCCATGAGTATGGATTTTGAGCGCGGAAGGCAGCTTGCATATAAAGCGCAGGTGATTTCAAGTTTGATAACATCAATACGCCTGTCCATTCAGGGATGGTTACACCTGTCGTCAACTGACCGACGGATAGGGTAATGGTTTTGTCATTCTCTGCTATCGCTTTTCTAACCAAGTCTAAGGATTTCAGTGTGACCTTATCATCTTCCTCGGACATACGCCCGTCACCAGCAGCTAGAACAATCTCATAGTTTTCATAGATGGGATGTTCTTCTAGTAGAGCTTTTAAAGCTTTAGCTGAGGCTACACGTTCTAGGAGCCAAAAAGTATGCTTGAGTTCATTACGAAGTTCTTTGGTTGAAAATGGATATTTTTCATTGCTAGATAGAGTATCTAACCAATTTCTGACATCTTGCTCATGGATAAATTTCCCTTTATCATCTGTAGCGAAAAATTCACTCAAGTCAAAAGCATAGTCGATATTTTCGCCATCTAGTTGAGCACCTTTTTCTAGCTCTTCTCCAATCATCTGAGACATTTGATAGGTAAAGAGATTTAACTGAGGCAAGCTTTCATATGGATTTTCCTCTTCTTGCTCAGGCGACCAAGTAGTTTTAGCTGCCTGCTCATCCGCATAAGACCAGTTGTAGATCTGCTCCTCTGTAAAATCTCCCTTGGCTAGTGCCTTAAATGGAGTTCCTGATAGATGCAAGGTAAAGTTTCGACGGATTTTATTAAAGGCTTGATCTGTCTTGAAGGTATCGACTCCTTCGTGAGCTTCATCGATAACCAACAAATCCCAATGTAGATCAGTTACCCATTTAAGTTTATTGTACTCTCCACCAAGATAAGCAGAGCCTTTCAAGTCTTGGAGACTGATAAAAGCAAGTTGTCTTACATCGTCATCTAAAATACTAACAAATTCTTTACGTGACAAGGTTGGTCGATTTTTAAGGCTATCTGATTCAGAAACAAACTTGTAAGTCGTTTGACCTGCTATGAATTTTTCAAAATCATCATACCATGAGTTGGCAATGGCAGGTCTGTTGGTTACGATTAGGACATTGACAGCATCCATTCGACGAGCTAGGTCATAGGTAGATAAGGTTTTACCAAAACGTGGCTTGGCATTCCAAAGGAACTTACCTCCTGGATGATTTTTGAAATAATCTAAGGTCTTAGAAACTGCTTCTTCTTGCTCTTGACGCAGGGTATAGTCTTGTCCTTTTCCAGGCTGATAACCTGACAAATCATGCTGAACAAACTTATCAAAAAGATTTTTAGATTTCTCCGGAGTCCCATTAAAGTAAAACCATTCCGTCTTAGGACGACGTTCCACATCATGGAAAGAAAGGAAATGGTGGAAATCATGGTCCTTAAAAGTCTTTCCCTTATCAGGTTCTTCCGTATATGCTGCGTCTCCCGTCCATAAGACATCTGTATCTATATGAGCAGTATGCGTTTGTTCTTTAATCCGTTGCGTGACATCACGCTCAGTATACCCAATCTTAATCCAGCCGTCATTACTGGTTACCGTAGGGGTGGTATAAGCATAGATTTTAGGATGGATCTCTTTTGAGGTTTTAATTTCTACCATCAATCCATCTCCCTTACATGAGTCTCAATAAAGGCAATTTCCTCTGGAGAAAGGTCATATTTTTGATAGAGCTGGCGGTCAATATCAGCCACTGATTGAGTCCAATCAATGTCCGAATTGACCGTAAAGTCTTGGAGTGGAACGTAATACCAAGTTTTTCGAGAGTTATGCTGAGTAACTTTCAAAACACCTAGTAATACTCTAGCAAACTTAGTTTTAATAAATTTAATACAAGCATCGGCTTCAAATTTTGTTTTAAAATTACCAATAGATAAAAAAGTATCTGTATGCCCGATTAGGGGTTCCCCGATTAGGGGTGTTGATAAGACTTCACCTAAGGCACCACTTCCATTAGCTTCTGGTACAAAAACATTATAATTTTCAAATGTTTCCGGTAAATCTAAATATTCTTTTTTAATATACCGAAAGACACGTTCAGAGCCAATTCTTCCAAGTAAAGCAACATGCTCTTTTTCTTCTTTATTTTTGAAAACAAAATCTAATTGAATCAGTGATTTCGAAACAATTTTATTTTTTGTCCCTTTTCCTTGCAGCTTTTCAGCATTTGGATAATCAGAAAAAAGTTTATTTGAAAATCTATAAATACCTTGAGGATAAACTAAATCAGAAAAAGTTTCAAAGTCTGAATGTTCTTCGATTTTTTTTACAATACTATTTAAAGGTTCAAAAATAGTAAATACGCCGATTGGTCCCAAATCTTTATCAGCATCACGATAAGTTATTGCTACTCCACCCTTAATATCCGTTCCTGTAAATACTTTACCGCTTTTAAGTTCATAGAATTGAACTTTTAAATGCTTATCTTCAAGCATCTTTTCCATCCAATTTTTAGGAGTTTGACCAGCTTTAAATAAAAATCTTGCTGGGGTGATTAGTATCGATTTATCTGCGATTTTAATTGCTTCATCAATAAAAAAGTGATAAATTGGCTCATCCCTAGCTTCGCCTGTTTCCTGATACGGCGGATTCCCTATCACGACGTCAAATTTCATTTCACTTTCCTCACTAGATAGGCTCTCAAAACCTATCATTTTATTCTTTTTCCAGTCTTTGATTTGGGTTTTAGATTCTTCTACTTCTTGGACTTCTAGCTCATCTGAAAACAAGCTTAGCTGTTGAGATTGCTCTTGTTTAGCTGAGTAAGGACTGATTTTTTTCAATCCATCCATCTGAAAGACATTGTAGGAGATAATAGTCGCAATTGCTTTCTTTTGCTCTAAGGTCGGTTGATTTCCAGTCTTTGCAAGATAGTAGTCCTCAAATGTTGCTAAAAGATTTTCACGCGCCAAAAGCAGAGAATCTCCTTGATACTCATATCCATAAGAAGCTTGATAAGCTTTTTTTACAAGCTCATAGAAGGCGGCTTCATCTGAGACCTCACGACTAATGCGCTGCAATTTTCTATCAAGAAAACCAACTCGTTCAGATAATGGAATTTCCTCACCAGTCACTGTATCATAGCGAGTAACCATATAAGGTGCTTCACCACAGGTAATTTCTAGCCAGCGCACTTGGATATAATCTTCAAGATCCAGAGCTTCAAGTTCAGCTTCCACGTAGCCATTTTGCTTTTCAACCAACCAAGTTGGCGTAAAAACTTCGGCTCTAATCTTGGTTCGGTCTTTTTGCTCATACTTAGACTTTTCTGATCGAGGTTGAATCAAGTTTGCATAGGTTCCCGTTACCCTACTTGGAGTGATGCGATCACTTGGAGCAAATCCCTTTCTCAACAATTCATAAGAATGTGTCGCCCAAACAATATTTTTCTTGGTCGTTCGATCTTTTAAAAGAATTTTTAATAAATCAGCCGACTCCAGAGCCAACTGTTCTTCACTAATATCTATTGCCATAAAGCAACCTTTCGTGTTATTTATTAGAATTTCTACAAAATGCTTACTTTTCATTTATTAATCTATTATATTTTACCACAAAAACACACTGAAATACTCGTCCTAGTGCGTTTATTTTACGATGATGCCTTCTTAAATAAAGTCATTGAAAAGGATGAAATAGACCGCTTATTTGATAAAAAAGTGTTGACTAATGTAAAAAGATATGGAGAAAAACCGACATCAATAGATAATGAGATTGTTTCTTTTGGCAAGGAAAAGGACAGTCTGATTATTAAAGGAAACAACCTCTATCGTGTGGTTTTTGCTGTCACAAAACTGACAGAGGGATGGGATTTGTTCGTATTGAACAGGAAGCTGCGACAAACAAAAATGCCACAATGGTTGAAGTGCAACTCATTGGGCATGGTGCATGGTACAATCCGTTTGAACTAGATGGCGAAAAAAGCTATCAACGTAGATTTGATAACGACACCTCAAACAAGCAACTATTCTATGGCTCAACTTGCGGAAATTACTCAGGTGCAGGAAGTATCTGACTCCTCAGTCCAAGAAACGCTTGAGTTTTAGGAAAAGGATTTAGGTAGGACACGAAAAAAAGGTGCTGAGTAGACATCAATTTGTGCGGTGTCCCCAAAAATTTAAAGTAAAATAATTTAGCTGATTAAGCGGCCATTTGTTGGTATTCTACCGATGAGTGGCCGTTTAATTTTGTTTGAATGCATGCGTTATTGTAATACCGTATCCAATCATTAATCGCATGAATCAATTCTTTTGAGTTGATTAATATTCCATTCAAGTATTTTTATGTTTGTCATAACTTTTTCACCATTTTCTTAATCTATTGTCCAATATTAATTATGAACTAGAAATAAATAGTTCGAGATATTATCTATTCAATGGGAGATTCACCGAAAACCTCATTTCCTGATACTCATATATCCTAATGCGAGGGTTCTCCTTCATGGTTTTCACTTTAAAAATAAAATAATGGTCACGACCGTCAGTAGCCTTACTTTTGTGCAAACGAAAATAATTTTTCTGTTTCATCGCCATTGTCAGTAATATATCATCAATAAGAAATGTGAGGGGATCTACCCCTTTATAGTATTTATTAAAGTCCTTTTCGAACTGAAGATAGGAATCAGAGAAATAATCGAACTGAATCAAGTCTTCATATATAGTTTTCCTATTCATCTAGTACCTCCACTAAACTCATCTCAATGATTTCAGAAATTTGAAGCAACTCATATTTTTCGGCTGTTTTTATTGTTATTTCCTTTGAACTTAATTCGGTTATGCGTCCTTGAAAAGCTTGTCTTTTGCCTTTACGAAGGATGACAAACATTCCTTGAGATTGTGAAGTATATAATTGAGTCACGTAAGTGAGGATTTCACTCTTTGATAGCTGTGATGATACTTCTATTTTATATTTATCTTCGATCAAGGAACTGGTATGCTCAGATAAAAAGAATCCCATCCATTTTTGCATGCCTCGATCTTGATACTCTCTTGCTGATTGGTAAGGCAAATAACTTCTATCGATCATTTTAATCCATCTAAACCGCCAGCAGAATGTCCGCCAACCAATTTACTTCTCGCAATACTGCGTGATGCACTTGTTAAGGAATTGGCTTTTTGCAGCGTGGTAAAACCAAATTGACTGCGTATTGCATCAATGGCGGTCTGTAGTCTCTCTTTCTTCAATATTTCTTCAGGATCATCAAAGAGACTGAGCATAGTTATGTTTTCATCAACAAATGATGAGTAGAATACAGAGATACTTCGAACGGCACCACCATTGTATTTTTTTCGAAAGAGAGAGATGACATATTTTTGTAGTTCCTCTGTCTGATTCGTAGGCTCTGTTTTCATTTGTCCTCTGAATGAGGTCGACTCCTCAAAGCGCGAATAACCGATACTAATAGAAACTGTCGTCGTCTTTTTTCGAATGGAACGTAGACGAATGGCAACTTGCTCCGCCATCTCACTCAGAACCAGCTCAATCTCCTGTTGTTTAACATAATCTCTTGGAAGAACCTGAGAATTACCAAGTCCTTTCGATTTTGGTTTATAGGGTACATGAACATTGCTTTCATCAACTCCATTTGCGTGATACCACAATTGAACACCGTATACACCAAATTCTTTCTTTAATAAATCTGGACTGTAAGTCGCCAATTCTTTAATGGTATAGATCCCAAGTTTTTCAAGTCTTTTTTCAATTGCAGCACCGATTCCCCAAAAGTCCGTTAATCTTGAAATCCCCCATACTTTTGTAGTTACATCATTATAGGACCAGTTAGCTCTCATGTTATGTGTTTTCTTAGCCTCATTATCTAATGCTAATTTTGCAAGTAAGGGATTGGCATTAGACATCCCAACGGTAGAATAAACACCTGTCTTACGATAGATATCCCTTTGAATTCTCGCACTAAGCATATCTAATTTATCTTTTCGGCTAATTGATTGATTGGGAATGAAATAGTTTAAAGAAGATGTCAAGTCAATGAACCCTTCATCAATTGAGTAGGGCATGATATCTTCGATACTCCCGTATTGCTGAAAAATATGCTGGATTTCAATGTTTTTTTCAATATATAAATCCATACGAGGCGGAACAATAACTGTCGCTCGCGCCCACTCCTCAATGAATCGAATATAAGCAGGGTCTGTCGATAGACCTTGCCTTTTTGCATTATAGTAAGAAAATTTTCTTGTATGTATATCAAAAGGTAAATCGTAGGCTCTTCCTACATTTGACTTGCCAAATACTTCTTTGAACAAGGGTGATGAAGCAAGGATCAAGCCATTCGAGTTGTCTGCCCTACTCATCACACATAGCGAAGTTTTTAAAGGATGCAAACCACGGCTGGCACATTCAACACTTGCATAGAAAGATTTCATGTCAACAAAGGCAATATCACTTTTTGGTTCTCTCTCGTAATCAATCATACTCATCACATCACATTATATTGTCAAATGTTGTTCTCATTATTCAAGCTTCTCAATTGGTCTGAAATGGCCAACGACTTTTCCAACGATTTTAAATTCATCATATCCATACGCATACATATCAGGGTATTTGGGGTTGATGGAGACAATCCTATACCGATTTTTTTCTTTGTACACGCGCTTAATATAGGCTTTCCCATTAAGGGATATGGCATATACTGCACCATCATAATCATATCCTGAGGCGGAGAACAGGGCGACTTCTCCATCAGAGTAAGTTGGCTCCATGGACTGTCCCACAATAAATGAAGCAAAATCGTAGCTGTACTCTTCATCTGAGTAGACTGTACTAAACCGGTACTCGTCGTAGTAACTTTCACCATACCCAGCAGATAAGGGAACTTCTTCCAATACCTGAATAGGGTAAAGGGAAATGACCTTCTTAGAACTTTCTTCCATTTGATTTTTCAATAATTCTTCTACAAAATGATCAGCACTCGTCCTATTTTTTTGATTTAAGCGGAGATAGTTGGATACAATCATGTATTCAGATTCAAAATACGTATGTTCTACTCCAAATAAGCTCCCTAAACGCTCTAAATTGGACTGATTTGGCTTTGCCCTCCCCAACTCCCAACTCGCATATGAAGCACGATTGATTTCTAATTGTTGAGCAATTTCCATCTGAGTCAAGCCTTTTTCTTTTCTCAGTTCTTTTAATCGTTCTCCCGAAAACATAAGCACCCCCAATGTGTTTTATTAAACACATTATACAAAAATTTCCTCCAGTTGTCTATAAGAAAAACAACCACGAACTGATTTTTTAAGTAAATAATTTTGAATTTTTTCTGGACTTAACAAACACTTGTAAGCTTATTGTCAACCATTACTTCAGCTTTCCACCACCCCATTATCAGAGATGACCAATACATTTACAAGCTCCTAAAAAATAGTAGAATAACAATAAAATAGATAGAATCGGACGGGCAGATGCTACAATTACAACAATTAGAACAACTCATCGTCTTTGCGGATCAGGGAACTTTGTCCAAGGCAGCAGAGGTTTTACTGATTTCTCAACCCTCGCTAACGCACAATATGCAGAGCTTAGAAGACGATTTAGGCGTTCAACTCTTTCAGCGTAGTAAAAACAAACTTATCTTGACAGAAACAGGAAAATACACCGTTCAACAGGCCAAGAAATTGTTAAAACAACGTCAGACATTTTTGGTTTGGAAAATGTCTGACGTTTTTCGATGCAAGCAACCACCTTATTTGGCGGTATCTGTTCTCCAGGGGTCGAATGGGAAATACGCTCTAGGCTAGCTGAACAAGAGAGTAATCAAGTAATTCGTTTGGATTTACTAGAAAATGAGGCTTTAATAGCTGGCTTAAAGGATGAGCACTATCAATTCATCGTAACGGATTTTCTAATAGATGAAGACGACATCTTATCAAATGGATTTTTTATGGAACAACTCTATCTCTCTATTCCCCCTACACATCCTTTCGCTACGCAAGAGGAAATTACTCTTGGTGACTTAGCCGATTTGACCATGTTATTACGATCCGATTTGGGAATTTGGCAACCCCTAGTCGACAGTCTGACAAGGACAAAGTTCATTGTTCAAAAAGATTGGGACGCCTTTGAAGAATTGATTTCCGCTTCTGCTCTACCAAGTTTCTCCACAAACATCACCCACCTGGCATCTGAAAATGACAGTCAGCGGGTTCATATTCCCATTTCTGATAGGGAAGCCACTAAAACTTTCTATATTTCTGCCTTAAAGAAAAACAAAGCTATTTTTGACCAATTAACAAAAAACTAGACGCGTTGTCTAGTTTTTTAGCTATTCACCATTCCCAGATAATCCATTCCATAAAGCCCCGCATAGCGACACATAGTATAATCCCCCATCTCTAACACTTCTTGTGTCGAAGCAGAGCCTTGAAAGATAAAATAAAGTTTTTTTCCAACTAACTCATCTGTCACCACACCGTATTGGCGGTCCAAAAAATTGCGGACCAAGCCATTGATACTGTGCCAATAAACGGGCGAGCCAATGACCAGAGTGTCCGCAGCAAAGACTTTCTGAATGACTTCCTTGAACTGATCGTCTAAAAAATCTTGACCGTAGTCATAAATTTTGTAATCTGCTAAATGCAGGGTTTCATATTCTTGATCTCTGAGCAATCTTTTAACTAGAGCAACCGTATTCCCATTTTTATTTGGACTGCCATTGATAAATAAAGTTGTCATAATCTTATTCTCCTCTTATAAAAAATACTCTGCACTGTTCAACATGTAAACAATCGCAGAGTATAATATCTTTTTTCTTAGAACGATTTGCCAACAAATCCAGCAATAATTTCGACAGCTTTTGCAGCGTGATGATCTTCAAAAAGTGTTGTATTTGTATTTAGACTAGAAATTTTTTCCATGTCTTCAGCTGATCATTCAAAGTCAAAAATATCGAAGTTTTCTTGAATGCGGCTGGTGTAACGGACTTAGCAAATGAAACTAGGTCTGATTGCAAGTGCCAGCGCAACATAACTTGAGAAGTCGTTTTCTCATATTTTCTAGCAATTTCAACTTTTCGCGTTTTCATTCTTTTAGTCGTGAGCATGAATATCATAGGCAGTCAAAAGATACTCTCCCACACCTGGCGCATCTGGATTGTGTGAGCCTTTTCCTTACCTGTTTGACCTAATTTTGTGTATTTCATTTCTTCTTGCTCCTTCCATATGAACTGCATTTTCTGTCTATACTATAATCCCCTTTTGTTGTTTTGTACAATGGACATTTTAAATAGTAGTATGCAATTTATGAATACTGTGTCGTTTGAATTAACATACCATCGGTCCAACCTATAAAAAAGCAAGAATGATTCAACCATTCTTGCTTTTAACAATTGATGTTGTGTTTTAAAGAGCCAATCAAACTCTATAAATTTTTCAATTCAATGACCAAATCACGAATCTGGGCTGCCAGTTCAAAGTCAAGCACTTCTGCTGCTTCCTGCATTTGACCTTCCAGTTTCTTGATCATAGCCTTGCGTTCATCTTTGTTGAGGGCATTGAAGTCCACCACTTCTTCCTTGTCCTGAGTAACAGCTTTGGTTACGCTAATCAGGTCACGGATTTCCTTCTTGATAGTTTGTGGGATAATACCATGTTCTTCATTATAAGCCATCTGGATTTGACGGCGGCGAGCTGTTTCTTCCATAGCCTTGCGCATAGACTCGGTAACCTTGTCCGCATACATAATCACACGACCTTCAGAATTACGAGCTGCCCGACCGATTGTCTGGATGAGCCCCCGTTCATTACGGAGGAAGCCTTCCTTGTCAGCATCTAGAATAGCCACCAGACTGACTTCTGGCACGTCAATCCCTTCACGAAGCAAGTTAATCCCTATCAAGACATCAAAGACACCCAAGCGCAAATCACGAATAATCTCCGTACGCTCCAAGGTCTTGATGTCCGAGTGCATATACTTGACCTTGACACCCATTTCTTTCAAGTAGTCGGTCAAGTCCTCTGCCATTTTCTTGGTCAGGGTAGTGATAAAGGTCCGCTCACCTTTGTCAACTTGGGCATTGATTTCACCTAAAAGGTCATCCATTTGGCCCATAGTTGGACGGACTTCCACTTCTGGATCCAAAAGCCCTGTCGGCCGAATGATCTGCTCAACAACGGTATCGGTCTGCTCCATTTCATAGTCACCCGGCGTCGCAGATACATAGACAATCTGGTGGACATGGCTCTCAAATTCTTCCCTGCGCAGCGGACGATTATCCAGTGCACTCGGGAGGCGGAAACCATAGTTGACCAACATCTCCTTGCGTGAGCGGTCACCATTGTACATCCCCTTAATCTGCCCCATGGTCATGTGGCTCTCGTCAATCATAATCAGGTAGTCTTCAGGGAAAAAGTCCAGCAGAGTATATGGAGGCTCGCCCTCGCTTCGCCCGTCCATGTGTCGTGAATAGTTCTCAACTCCGTTGGTGTAACCCATTTCCCGAAGCATCTCGATGTCGTACTCGGTCCGTTGTTTCAATCGCTGAGCTTCTAAGAGTTTTCCTTCTGCCTCAAAGACCTTGAGCTGCTCTTCCAGCTCCGCCTGAATCTTGGCAATAGCCGTTTCCATATGGTCATCGTTGGTCACGAAGTGGGTGGCAGGGAAAATCGCCAAGTGGTCCACATCGCCCAAAACCTTACCTGTCAGGCTTTCAATCTCACGAATGCGGTCAATTTCATCCCCGAAAAACTCCACACGGAAGGCGTGTTCATCACGAGAAGCTGGGAAAATCTCCACCACATCTCCACGTACACGGAAGCGTCCCCGTTGGAAGTCGATGTCATTGCGCTCAAACTGGATATCTACCAAGGAATTGAGCAACTGGTCCCGGGAAATATCCTGGCCGGGTCGCAGACTAACCACGCTCTCTAAATATTCCTTGGGCGATCCCAAACCGTAGATACAGGAAACCGAAGCCACAACGATGACATCATTTCGTTCGAGAAGAGCTGACGTCGCTGAGTGACGGAGTTTGTCAATCTCATCATTGACCGAACTGTCCTTCTCGATATAGGTATCGCTAGATGGTACATAGGCTTCTGGCTGGTAGTAATCATAGTAAGATACGAAGTATTCGACCGCATTTTCTGGGAAGAATTCCTTGAACTCGCTGTAGAGCTGACCAGCTAGAGTCTTGTTGTGGGCGATGACTAGAGTGGGCTTATTGACACGGGCAATGACCTGGCTCATGGTGTAGGTCTTACCCGTACCAGTCGCCCCCATGAGAATCTGGGCTTTTTCGCCTCCCTCGATGTTATCAACCAAGGTTTCAATGGCTTGGGGCTGGTCACCAGACGGTGAGTATTTAGATACAAGTTTAAATTTGTTTTCAGTATTTCGATTTATCATACCCTTATTCTATCATAAGTTCTTCCTATTAAATAAAAAAAGACATCTGAATGAAACGAAGAAAAATAAGTTATTTTTTCAATGAAAAACTACCATCTATGTCAGAAGATATAACATTAGAAAAAGCGTTCATTTTGCAATAATTCTGACAATATGATATACTAGGTAAGTTATTTTATATAATATATAGAAGGAGTATGAAAATGAAGAAAAAATTACTCATGCTATTGGCAGGTATTCTGCCAGTATTCTTTGTTTTTACTGGTGTCAAAGCAGATGATACAATTGATATCGTATTTGACAATGCTTATGCCCCATTTGAGTTTAAGGACTCAGACCAAGTTTATAAAGGATTAGACGTTGATATTATCAACGAAGTTGCTAAACGTTCTGGCTGGAAGATGAATCAAAGTTTTCCAGGATTTGATGCTGCAGTCAATGCTGTTCAGTCTGGTTCTGCCGATGCCTTGATGGCTGGAACCACCATCACTGAAGCCCGTAAACAAGTCTTTACATTCTCAGATCCATATTTTGATACAAAGATTATTGTTGCAACAACAAAAGCAAACAAAATTTCGTCTTATGAAGATTTGAAAGGCAAAACCGTCGGTGTAAAAAACGGTACAACTTCACAAACATTCTTAGAAGAAAATAAAAACAAATATGGTTTTTCAATCAAAACCTTTGATACTGGCGATTTGATGTACAATAGCTTAGCGACTGGCTCTGTTAATGCTGTAATGGATGACGAAGCGGTTATTCAATATGCTATCCAACAAGGTCAAGATCTAAGTTTAGATATACCTGGTGAACCAATTGGGTCATTTGGTTTCTCCGTTAAAAAAGGTAGCAAATACGAATACCTAGTGAATGATTTTAATAAAGCTCTGGCTGAAATGAAAGAAGATGGTACCTATGAAACCATCATGAATAAATGGTTCGGTTCATCTGATTCTTCTGAAAGTACGGATTACTCTTCTCGATTAAACCTGACAGGAAGTGTCACTGCTAAAGCTACACCTGTAAAATCAAGCTATACCATTGTTTCTGACTCATCATTTGCACCATTTGAATACCAAGATGAATCCGGCAAATATGTTGGGATTGATATGGAATTGATCAAAGCCATTGCTGAGCAACAAGGATTTACTATCACAATTCAAAACCCAGGTTTCGATGCTGCCTTAAATGCTGTCCAAGCTGGACAAGCAGATGCTGTTATCGCCGGTATGTCTATTACAGATGCTCGTAAAAAAATCTTTGACTTCTCTGATGCCTACTATTCTTCAAATATCTTACTTGCCGTAAAAAATGGAAGCGATATTGCTTCCTATGAAGACCTAAAAGGAAAAACAGTCGGCGCTAAAAATGGTACAGCCTCATATACATTCTTAGAGAGCAACAAAGACAAATATGGCTATACTTTGAAAGCATTTGATGAAGCTTCTGGAATGTATGATAGTTTAAATTCTGGTTCAATTGATGCTCTTATGGATGATGAAGCTGTTCTTCTCTATGCCATCCAACAAGGACGCGACTTTGCGACACCAATTCCAGGTGAAAAATCTGGTGAATACGGATTTGCGGTCAAAAAAGGGGCTAACCCAGAATTGATTGAAATGTTTAACAATGGCTTAGCTGCCTTGGTTGAATCCGGCAAATATGATGAAATTCTAAACAAATATTTCAACTCAACAGAAGAGACAAGTGCTACGACTTCAACAGTAGATGAAACTACTATCATTGGACTTTTGAAAAACAACTACGGTCAGCTCTTGTCTGGTTTAGGTATCACAGTTGGACTTGCCTTGCTTTCATTTGCAATTGCCATTATCATCGGTGTTATCTTCGGTATGTTTGCTGTAAGTCCAGTTAAGTCACTCCGTGTTATTGCATCTGTATTTGTTGATGTTGTTCGTGGTATTCCTTTGATGATTGTCGCCGCTTTCATTTTCTGGGGTATTCCAAACTTAATCGAATCCATCACTGGACAGCAGTCACCAATCAATGACTTTGTAGCTGGTACCATTGCCCTATCCCTCAACTCTGGTGCCTATATTGCAGAGATTGTTCGAGGTGGTATTCAAGCAGTCCCAGTAGGTCAAATGGAAGCCTCTCGTAGCTTGGGTATTTCTTACGGAACAACCATGCGTAAGATTATCTTGCCACAGGCAGGTAAAATCATGCTACCAAACTTCATTAACCAGTTTGTAATCACATTGAAAGATACAACTATTATCTCTGCTATCGGTCTCGTAGAACTTTTCCAAGCAGGTAAAATTATTATTGCACGTAACTATCAGTCATTCCGTATGTATGCAATTCTTGCTATCATCTACTTGGTAGTGATTACACTCTTAACTCGCTTAGCTCGTAAACTTGAAAAAGGAGGTAAACAATGGCACAATTAAAAATCAATATACATGATCTCCATAAGTCTTATGGATCTAATGAAGTGTTAAAAGGAATAACCACAAAATTCTATGAAGGTGACGTTGTGTGTATTATCGGCCCTTCTGGTTCTGGTAAATCAACCTTCCTCCGCACAATGAACTTACTGGAGACCATCACAAGCGGCCAGGTAACAGTTGATGGTTATGATTTAACAGATCCTAAAATAGATGTTGATGCCTTTCGTTCAAATATCGGAATGGTATTCCAACACTTTAACCTCTTCCCACACATGACAGTTCTGGACAATATCACATTTGCCCCTATTGAACACAAGCTTTTGGATAAAACAGAAGCTGAAAAAGTTGGAATGGAATTGTTGGAGAAAGTCGGTTTATCAGACAAACGTGATGCCATGCCAGATAGCTTATCTGGTGGCCAAAAACAACGTGTAGCTATTGCCCGTGCGCTTGCAATGAACCCAGATATCATGCTCTTTGATGAACCAACTTCTGCTCTTGACCCTGAAATGGTCGGAGACGTACTTAACGTAATGAAAGACTTGGCTGAGCAAGGTATGACCATGTTGATTGTTACTCACGAAATGGGCTTTGCTCGCAAGGTTGCTAACCGCGTTATCTTTACAGATGGCGGAGAATTCCTTGAAGATGGTACACCTGAACAAATCTTCGACAACCCACAACATCCACGTCTCAAGGACTTCCTAGATAAGGTCTTGAACGTGTAAGCTAAACGAAAAGCCTTGACTTGCGTCAAGGTTTTTTGATTTGCTTCAAAAAATAGTTAGCCTCTTTTCTGGATGAAAATATAAAAATTTCCTTGTCCTTATAAACGGAAAGCAGATTAAAAATATTTGGGCGAACCTGCGTTCGAAAATTCTTTACAAACTCTAATAATTCTTCATCGACAGTAATCTCAACCCATGGCATATCCACTCTCGGTTTGCCAACACGACTGTATAGCCCCTCCACGCAAACTGCTTCTGGATAATCTAAAAATAGTATCGTATCACAAGCCGCCATTCGAAGTTCATAAGTCCCCCCATAATTACCATCGACAATCCACTCTTCTTGCCTTAATACTTCTTCTTGACGAGCTTGAAAAACTTCCCTAGCAACTGTTGTCTTGTCCGATAACCAGTTTAACTGATCCAAATGATAGAGGGGCAGTCCTGTAATTTCTTTCAATTTCAGTGAAAAGGTCGATTTTCCAGCACCAGGGCAACCAATAATCATTACTTTCTTCATACTATTAACCTATAGGACCAACCTTTCTGTGTCTTTTCAACAGCTTCAAAGCCACATTTCTCAAATAGCTTACGAGAACCTGTATTCCAGTCATAGATTTCTTTGACAAGTATTTCCTCAAGCCCCACTTCCCTTGCACGCTCGATCATTCGATGTAACACCTTAGTCCCAATCCCTTTTTTCCAATACCTCCTGTCTCCAATGGCAATAGCAAAATCATCTTTAAAAAGAGTCACATCACCTATTGGTTGATACTTCCCATCTTCAAGAATTTCAATAAAATAGCACTCTCCACTTTTTGATAAATAGCCATACATACGATTAAGCAAGTCCACACTATAAACTTCCTCATCCCCATCAATAAGCCAGACCAATTCCAAATCTTGATGCCATATCAAAGCAAAATCATGATATCCATCATATTTTCTTAACCAAAGATACTTGTTGATTTCTAATAGTTTCGGTTGTTCCACTCCCTATATAGCCACATTTTTCCCCTTAGTAAGTAATATTTTTTATCCATTTTATCACAATCTGCTATCGAACAACATCATTTTATTGATGGATTAATTCATAAACATAAAAACCTCATTTTCATGAGGTTTAGAATTTTATAAAAGTAGTCCAATCAGTGCTGCGATAATTCCATAAACAAACATTGGGATTGCTGTCTTCTGCATAATATAGCCTTCCTGGCGACGAACACCAGATACCGAAGACGCTGCAATGATGTTATTGATACAAGTCATATTGCCCATTGCCCCACCAACTGATTGCATCGCCAAAATACTAGTCATATTTAGCCCCGTCTGAGTAGCAATTGACTGCTGAACTCCTCCAAAGATCAGGTTGGAAATGGTAGCGGATCCTGAGAAAAATGCACCAATTGCACCGAGATAAGAAGCAAACAACCCCCAGAATGGTCCTGTCGCTGTCGCAAGAGACATACCAATAATAGAGACCATGGAATTGTCACCATTTAGTAACATAAATTTCACCATGGTCACCCCGCCAAGAAGAGCAAAGAATGGTTCTGCAACTTGATGAGCTGTTTGTCCAATTGTTCTCCAAACATTCCCTTTCATACTTGGATACAACCAAGATAACATAAAAACGATAAGGAAGAATGGAATAAATGCTGGTGCATACAGCAGTTCAAACGATTCGCTGGAACTCGTACCAAACACATTGGTCAAAGTGATTTTTAAAGCCTTTGTTACTTCCAAATCTGCAAAGCCAAGATTAGTCTTAAACAAGATAGAATCTGTCCTCATCAAGGCCTTAATTCCTAATTGAGGAACCCGTGTCACAACTAAGATAAGCACCAGACTAATTAATGGTAATAGAGCCCTAAATAATTCGTTCAGATTCACAGGTTCCAGTTCAGTAATGCTCGTATCAAATTTGCTTAATCCAATTTTTTTCTTAGCCAATACAATGGAAATAAGAAAACCAATTGCACCCCCGATTAAGGAAGGAAACTCATAGTTTATAGTTGCCAGAAGTGTCATTGGAAGTGCGCATGAAAATACAGTCAAATAAACAAAAAGAAGATTCTCTTTAATCTGTTTCCAGCTGAACACATACCTTAAAGCAATAATTGGAATAACCAATCCAGCAGCTAAATGAACAAGAGAGGCTTTAAAACCAAGTTCTCCTATCTGCTGACTCGTCAACCCCAATGCTCCAAAACCAAACCAAGTAGGTGTTCCAACCGCACCGAATGAAACCGGTATGGAGTTAAAAATCAATACTGCGATGACAACTTTTATAGGCTCAAATCCTAGGGCAATTAAAATGGGTGCAGCAATCGCAGCTGGAGTTCCAAAACCAGAAGCTCCTTCAACCATAAAAGCAAAGGCATAGCCAATAATCATCATTTGTGCAACAGGATTCGGAGTCAAACCAGACATCCACCTATTGATAATCGACTGATTTCCTGTTTTCTGTTGAAAATTATTAAATAACACAGCTCCCATAATGACGGTAATTGGCGTCAGAGTTGCCCAAAAACCTGTCACCAGACCTGAATTAAGTAAAGCAAAGTCAGTTTTGAAATAGACAAGCAAAATCAAATAAACCAAACCTGCTATCGCTGGCAAGGCATAATTCGCTGCCACCCTCAATTTTATCATCAGAAAAATCAAGACAACAATGGGTAAGACACTTAAAAAGATATCCATAATTTTTTTCATTTCCTCCCTATTTATTTTCAAACCAAAGATTTGAATCATCTGTCAGCTCTACATCATACCTAACCAGCATGATCAAGTAAAAGAAACCTAACATTGTGTGTATTATAGCACAGGTTAAGGAAAAAAGTAACACCCTATCTATGAATTATTTTCATTATTTTTCAACAAGTAGTCACCTACGACCAATCATTCGTCTTGCTGACTATCTCTTTAAAAATTGACAAATCTCAATACATATGGTAAACTATTAGAAAATTGTAATTGCGAGGTAAGGAGAAATGGACAGTAACAAGTAAACTCAATTTAAGTTCAATGCTTATTTAGTAGTTTTCTTGCGTCCATTTTTCTGTTCCCTCTATTCCTTGAATAGGGTCTTTTTGAGCAGATTTTGACACACTACTAAATAGGTAGTGTGTTTTTTTCTTGTAAAGGAGGCCTTATGCTACTAACCACTCATCACCTATCCCTCGACCATCAAAAAGATTTGCGAAATCTAGTTCACGACCTGAACCTCAATGTCAACCCTGGCGATAAAATAGCCATTATCGGCGAAGAAGGAAATGGAAAATCCAGTCTCTTACTAACCTTGATGGATTCAACACTTGTCGCCAACTACCTGCTTCAATCAGGCAGTATTCACCGATATTTTCACTCACCAGTCTATATTCCCCAAAGTCTTCCACTGGAAATAGCAGAGCTAACCTTGAACGACTACTTCTTCGCTGACTTGGACAGCGACATTGATTACGGCCTACTCTACCTCTATGCTGACCAGCTCCAGTTTGACAGCGAGCGATTTGCCAGTCAACAATTGATTGAAAGCCTGTCAGGTGGAGAAAAACTAAAAATTCAGTTGATAAAAAAGCTAGCCACTCCTTCTGATATGATTTTTCTGGATGAGCCGTCCAATGACTTGGATTTAAATACCTTACTGTGGCTTGAAAACTATATCATCACGAGCCCAAAGACCATCCTATTTGTTTCTCACGATGAAGACTTTCTTAGCAGAACAGCTACAAAAATTATTCACCTAGAATCGGTTAAAAAGAAAGCACTTGCTCAAACCAAAGTTGAAGAATTGGACTATCAGGACTACGCACAGAAGCGCCAACAAGCCTATCAGAAACAAGTTCAACAAGCTCGGAATGACCAAAAAGAATTTGACAAAGCCATGAATAAGCACCTACGACAAAAATCACAGGTGCGCAATACCTTGCTCAATACACATGATGCTACTATGGGACGCCTCATTGCCAAGAAAATGAAGAATGTCTTATCACGTGAAAAACGCTATGAAAGAATGAAGGAAAATCTCACAGAAGTACCTTTTCATGAAGATGCCATTTCCCTCTTCTTCTCAGACATTTCACCACTACCAGCTAGAAAGCAAGTGCTTCACTTAGAAAACTTTCAATTGAACGTTGACAAGCAGCAATTAGTTAGCAATATCCATTTCAACATAAATGGACAAGAGAAAATTGGCATCATTGGACAAAATGGAATTGGAAAATCCAGTTTTCTAAAGCTAATCTATCAAGAACTCGGGCAACGAGCAGATATAAACTTGGGATACATGCCCCAGCACTATTCAGAAGTCCTTGATGAGTCTAAAACTCCACTTGATTTTTTATTGGAAAATGGCAATCGTGAGCAGGAACAACTAATCTTGACACATCTAGCCAGTCTGCAGTTTACACGACAAGAAGTTCATCACAGGAACTGTGAACTTTCAGGGGGACAAAAAGCCAAGTTACTCTTGTTAAAAATGGTTCTTGATAAAGCCAATTTTCTCTTATTAGATGAACCCAGTCGAAACTTCTCTCCTACTTCTCAGCCATATATTCGTCAACTATTTGCCGATTATCCAGGTGGTTTGGTATGCGTATCACACGACAGACGTTTTTTGAAAGAAGTTTGTCAAAGAATCTACCGACTAACTGGAAGTGGACTGGAAGAACTACAACAAATATAAAAAAGGAAACTGGCGCACATGCCAAATTTCCTTTTATTATTTATTCATAAAGAATGAAGTCAAGCAAATTAACTCATAGCCTATAATTTATCAAGAGCAAGTTGCAAATCTTCAATCAAATCATCGACGTTTTCAAGTCCGATGGATAGGCGAATTTGATTTGGTGTGACACCAGCAGCAAGCAAATCTTCTGGAGCTAACTGAGCGTGCGTGGTTGTAGCTGGATGAACTACTAGTGATTTCGCATCGGCAACGTTTGCTAGATTAGAAAAGATTTCCAAGCCATCAATAACCTTACGAGCTTCTTCTGTTCCGCCTTTTACTTGGAAAGAGAAAATAGATCCAACACCTTTAGGCAGGTATTTATCTGCCAAAGCCTTATAAGGACTATCTGGAAGTGATGGATAATTGACCGACTCAACATTAGGGTGATTGAGCAAGAAATCAACAATCTTTTCAGCATTTGACACATGACGCTCTACACGGAGAGACAAGGTTTCTAACCCTTGCAAAAGCAAGAAGGCGTTAAATGGAGAAAGGGCTGCACCTGTATCGCGAAGTAATTGTACACGAACTGCTAAAATAAAAGCTGCTGCACCAATATCACGAGTGTAACTAATATTGTGATAACTTGGATCTTCTTCAACAAATTGCGGAAACTTACCAGATGCCGCCCAATCAAACTTGCCACTATCGACAATCACACCGCCAATGGTCGTACCATGCCCACCAATAAACTTTGTTGCAGAATGAACTGCGATATCAACACCATGAGAAAATACATTAATCAAATATGGAGTTGCAAAGGTATTATCTGAAACAAGCGGGATGTGGTGATTGTGTGCAATTTCTGCCAATTTTTCAAGATCAGGAATATTGATAACAGGATTTCCCAAAGTTTCAATAAATACCAGTTTTGTATTATCTTGAATGGCAGCTTCTACTGCTTCAAAATCATCAATATCTACAAAGCTTGTTGTAATACCATAGCGAGGAAGGGTTTCTTTGAAAAGATTAAAGGTCCCACCATAGAGCGTCGTTGCCGCCACAATATGATCCCCAGCGTGTGCCAATGCTAAAACAGTATAGGTAATCGCTGCCATACCAGAAGCTGTTGCGAGCGCCCCAATGCCACCTTCTAAGGCAGCAATACGATTCTCAAAAGTAGCAACCGTTGGATTGGTAATACGAGTGTAGATATTACCAGGTTTACGTAGAGCAAACAAATCCTCCGCTTCTTGAGCATCTTCAAATACATAGGAAGTTGTCTGATAAATAGGTACCGCACGCGATTTTGAAGCAGCATCAACCTCCTGTCCAGCATGAAGTTGAAGGGTTTCAAATGAAAATTCTCTAGCCATAAAGATACTCCTTTGGTCTTTTTCAGTATTCTACCTTATTTTTACCATCTTGACTAATATTTAAATGTTACGGGACTCTATAGTTAATAACTATAGCTATTTACTGAATAATTCTTCCATTTTAATCCAATACTCATATTACTTGAATAAAATAAGAAGAACAGATACAATGATATTATGAATACATTACTAGAATATATTGGGCCAATATTCCTTGTTATCTTGATAATTTCTTATAGTTTTTATCGGCGGTTCCATCCCGATACTAAGGATACCAAACAGCCACCTAGGTGTCCAAAATGTAAGTCTATTAAGCTTCAAACCTATACTCCAAGTCGAAAACAATATTTTCGTAAAGCTGGAATGGTCGGCCATGCAATCAACGGTGTTGAAGGAGCAATGTTTGCAATGCTCTATGAAGCCAATAGAACATATTATCGCTGCCAATACTGTGGTCAACGTTTTTCCAGAAAAGAAAACCGTTTTATCTCCAACATTGAATAACCCCACCTAATTTTTATTCGTTAACTTCTATCTTAAAACGCATTGCTTAGATTCCTTTACTTGGAATTCTAACCAATGCGTTTTTATATTTATCTACTATTCTTACCCTTATGGAATCTATCCTTACAAGTATGTCGACTAGCTAACCAACTTAAAAATTCCTGTCCAATTCAAGAAAGCCTTTCTGCGCATCCGTTCAATCTCAGTTCGAAAGAGGCCTGCTATTGTTGCACGATTTAAAACGACACTATTTTCACGAGAAGAATTCATCACTTTAGTAACAAGTCTTTCCACTTCTTCTCCTTCTCTAGTCCCCATATCCCACAATTCTTGAAGTACTGTTTTATTATACATCTTTTCATACTCTGCCATACCTTGTAGCACCCAATATCTGTGATCACTTTCGACTTCTAACCACTGCCATACAATTTCAGCATCTGCCACATCTGGTTTTTCATACTGACACGATTGACAGAGTACCATTTGATTCGCAAAACTAGTCATGTCTGTTTTCCATTTATGCGATACAATTTGATAAGCAGCCATAGCATGAGAAGTTTTACATCTCCAACATAGACCGTTGTGAACTTCTGTATCATCAAAAATCCCTCGCTCAACCAAGGTGTCCATCCAGTAGTCCTCAATCTTTGATAAATCCATTTTAGTATTTTGCATAGATAACATCTTTAACATCTTCATTCTCCCTTAAATCCTTATTTATTTTCCAATAGTTGTGACCGAATCATACTCGCTTGTAGCATTGCCAGCTCGACAATACAAGGATACTGACTTAAATCTAAATTCTCCAACAAACGGTAAGATAAAAATAACTTCGGCTGTAAATGTGTCAGAGGTTTTGACCAAATAACTTGTTCATCTTTAAGTTGTTTGATGGCCAAAAAATATAGGTGATTGACCATGAGATAGGCTTTGCCATTTAACAAATAGGCATAATCCTGCATCAAATCCCGACAAAATGATGCAATCCACACAGCAGCTGTCTTTTCAACATCGAATTGGTTAGTACGTAATAAGTTTGCTGTGAACAAACTTCCCTTTCCAAAATCCTCAGACCACCTGCCTTCAAAATCTTCCATGTTTAACGGAGAGGTCAACCCAAAATGGCTAGCATATGTTTCCCATTCCTTATAAATATCATTCCAAGAAATAACTGTCTTCATAATCGATCCTACCTCCGTTTTTCATTTATGTGAGATAATTTTAACACCAATTTTCTGTTTTGTCAAACATGTTAAACAATATTTGCAAACAGAAATATAAAATGGTATAATTAGTTAAACAAATAAGGAGACAACCATGATACTAGGCGAAATATTAAAGGAATACCGAAGCAAACATTCATTATCAATGGATAAATTTGCGGAGCTATCTGGTTTAACAAAGGGATATATTTCCATGTTAGAAAAGAACCAACATCCCAAAACAAAAAAAGCTCTTTTGCCGACATTGGATACTCTTGAAAAAGTAGCAAAAGGAATGTCCATATCCGTTGGGGAATTGATCGAACAGTTAGACACCAATCAAGATATTGCTTTGACAATTACTCCTAGGCAATTCAAGCTTTTTCAGCAACCAATCCATCCTCAGGTCCAGCTCTTGGATAAAGAGTTACAAGAACCATTTCACAGTCAATGGCTAGCCTTTGGTCAAGAACAGTTACTGGCTATGCGGGAAACTAGTCAGACAAATATTTTACAAATGGATGATTACCGTGATCGGGTTGAGTTAGCCGTTCCAGGTAAAGTCTCTGCTGGTACTGGTTATTGGCAGGATACTGATTTGAATAACCTAGTATCATTCTTCAGTGATGACATTCCCGACAGCCACACATATGATACAATCGCCCAAGTAGTTGGGGATTCCATGGCTCCACAGATTCAAGATGGAGATTATTTATTTATTCGATTAACTCCACATATTCCATTAAATGCCATTGGGATTTTCTCCGTAAATGGGGAAAATTTTGTTAAAAAGTTCAAAGGCGACTACTTACAATCACTCAATCCAGACTATGATGATATATATCTTAATGCAGATGACGATATCCGCCCAATTGGTCAAGTGGTTGCAATTTATGAGTAAAAAAAGGAGGCTTACTCGCCTCCCTTTTCTTTTAATGGAAAAGTCTCTCATCTGATGACTGTTGACAATTGATACTCTTTTCAAAACCAAAATGAACTGGTGTCAACTTTTAATCTTGATAGAGTTGATTTAATATGTAAATTAATTATTAATTTAGCTATCCTTATGTCGATTGATTGTCCTCTACTATTTTATTAAAAGTGTGGAGATTGCTTATTATTGAAAATCACTAGAGGTTTTGATTTCTCACTTTTCTAAAACACATATTTTAAGAATGAGTTATTATGGTACGAAAATATTAGCCTTTAATGTTGATTGAACCGGATAGCTAGGCTAATGTAAGGTACAAATGCTTCACATTACGAAATTATAATTTCCAAAATATTACTTGGATAACCGATGAAAGACTTTTCCCCTACTAGAATCTGCAACTCTTTTGCAAAAGATTCAGAATCCTAGTAGTATAAACAAACTTACTGAACGCAAATAGACTCCTTTCAATTAAGCCAGATGGCGTTCAACATCTTAAATCAAACTATTTCCTTTTTTCAATTAGATTATACCATTATTGTAAAGCGCTTTCAAATAATTATGTGCTCCAAATTCAATTTTTTTAACTTTCTTTTGCTTTTACAAAAGATTCCCACATTTTCTGCTGCGGTTTTGCAAATGGATAGGTAGGAAAATCTTCTACAGAGACCCATTTCAATTCTTTTGAATCTGGAAGTGTGCTTGAATCAGATATACCTTCTATCAATTCGATTTGCCATTTGCGGTGACTAAAAACGTGCTGTACGTTATCAAATTCTTGCTCTTGCCAATCAACAGTCAGACCATAAAGTTCCGTAAAGCTCTGCCGAATATCTGGCTGAACAACTTCTTCTGCAACATCAAAGAGAGAGACTTGTTTGTCAACGACTGCTCCTTTTTCCAAAAGCGGAAAGGACCAAAAACCTGATAGAAGACCTGCTTCATTATTTTTTTCCAATAAAAATTGATTTTCTTTATTTCTAATGAGAAATCCTTGGTAGGCCACGGGAATCGGCTTTTTCTTTGGTGCTTTGATTGGATACTTGTCCATTGTACCGTTTAAGTAGGCTGCGCTAAAGGCTTTGACTGGGCTGTCCTGGGGACGTGGATTAACTGGCGATTCAATATCCGAACCCAGATCCATCAGGGCTTGGTTGAAATCACCCGGTCGCTCTGGATCAATCAATAGCTCCATCATCGCTTGGAAAATCTTGCGATTGGCAGGCAAACCAATATCATAATCAACCTCAAACAAGCGGCTGAGAACCCGCATCACATTGCCATCTACCGCTGGTTCTGGCAAATTAAAAGCAATACTGGAAATTGCTCCAGCAGTATAAGGACCAATGCCCTTTAGGCTTGAAATGGCTGCATGCGTGGTCGGAAATTGCCCATCAAAATCTTCTACCATTTGCTGCGCTGCCTTTTGCATATTCCGCACGCGCGAATAATAGCCCAATCCCTCCCAGAGTTTGAGAATGACCTCCTCTGGTGCTTGTGCTAAATCACTAATCGTAGGCAAGTGATGGAGAAACCGTTCATAATAAGGAATGACAGTGTCAACTCTTGTCTGTTGTAGCATGATTTCCGACACCCATATAGCATATGGGTCCCTTGTCCTTCTCCAAGGCAAATCACGTTTATTATCATCATACCAGTCTAAGAGTGCCTTGCGAAAAGCTTGAATCTTTTCCTCCGGCCACATTTCAATTCCATATTCATTCAAATCTAACATAAGTTTAGTATAACACAAAGAAAGGGAGCCAGCTTTTGCCAACTCCCTTATCTTGTTTATACTTAGCTTCATCATCATTCTTCTTAAACAGTTTAATGTAAGTTTTATGACTTTTGGGCCGATATTTTAACTCTGCTCTACATATAATATAGGTTAACTACTTCACAATTACCAATAAATAGACAATATGCCATCAAAATATCCTCCTATTTTAACTTATGATAATAATTTTACTTGTTTTTTTACACATTTTTACACTTTCACGCTATTAGATTTTTTCATTTGAGGGTATTATATAAAAAATAATAATACACGGTGGGAGCACAATGAATCTAAAGAAATGCAGACAGATACTTAATGCTGTTGCGCTGTTTGTACTAATAAGCGAATGAATTTGTTTCTCTCAATCTAACCAAGACTGTCTGCTTTTGATGTTCGTTGAGTATTATTCTACTTTACCTGTTACAAACATGGTAAAGCTTGCTGAAGCAAGTAGCTGTTTATCTTGATTTTCTATCTTTACTTCAACGACCTTTGTTCTACTTCCATCATGTGTGCAAGAACCAGTGACGGATAAGGTATCACCAAGTTTTGCCGCCTTCATATAATGGATATTGGACTGTAGGGTGACAGAATAAGAACCACCTGCTACTGTTGTCAAGCCTGCTACTGAATCTGCTAAAGTAAAGAGGAAGCCTCCATGAGCCATACCATATGGATTGAGAGAATTTTCAGTCACCTTAGTAGTCAGTAACACCTCTCTCTCATTGAGCATTGTAGCTTGATAGTCATCTAAAACTGTAATCGGTTGTAATTCTAATTTATCTAACACGTTCATCCTCCTCTGATTGCTGACTCGTTTGCATTTGGTAATATACACCCTGCTCCTTCATCAACTCTCTATGATTTCCTTGTTCAACAATTTTTCCATCCACCATGACTAAAATCAAGTCAGCTGATTGAATGGTTGATAGGCGATGAGCAATAATAAAACTGGTCCGTCCTTCCATCAATTTGGCAAATGCTTCTTGTACTAAAATTTCTGTCCGTGTATCAATAGAAGAAGTCGCCTCGTCTAAAATCAGGATTTTAGGTATCTTGACAAAGACACGAGCAATAGACAAGAGCTGACGTTGCCCTTGGGATAAGGCTTCTCCTCCATCTGCCAAAACTGTATCATAGCCTTGTGGAAGCTGACGAATAAAGAAGTCTGCATTAGCTGCCTTAGCCGCCTCAATGACCAATTCCCGCGTGGCATTTGGATAGCCATAGGCAATATTATCATGAATGGTACCAGATTTGATCCAAGTCTCCTGTAAAACCATCCCAATCTGTCTGCGAAGATCCTCACGACTGTACTGGCTAATCGGAACCCCGTCTAAAACAATCTGACCAGCCGTTACATCGTAGAAGCGCATAAGCAGGTTAATCATGGTTGATTTACCAGCACCAGTAGGTCCAACAATGGCTACCTTTTGTCCAGCTTCGACATCAATGTCCAAATGTTCTATCAGAGAACGGTCAGGGCTGTATGAGAAAGACACATTGTCAAAAGAAATAGCTCCCTTCAACTCCTCTGAATCGATTTTCCGCTCAGCCTGATCGTCAATGCTATCTAAAGCCAAGATAGCAAACAGCCTGTCTGCACAAGCTAAGGCGCTCTGCAATTCCGATAGGACTGAGGAAATATCATTAAAGGGCTTGCTGTACTGACTAGCATAATTGAGAAAAGTTGTCAGTGAACCCACTGTAAACTGCCCTGCCATAATTCTCAGCGCTCCAAGTCCTGCAAGTAAGGCATAGATAATAGCATTGATAAACCGCGTACTTGGATTGACCGTTGAAGAGGCAAAAATAGCCTGTTGGGAATAGGTCGCATACTGTTCATTCACAACTTGAAAACCATGCGTAAATTGCTCTTGAGCATTGAAAGATTGGACCAAGGTCAGTTGACTGATGGACTCTTCCAAAAGTTGAGCTTGCTTCCCACGTGCCTGTGTTTGTTTTCTATAATAACCATAGGATTTCTTAGCGATATAACGTGCAACAAGCAGAGACACAGGAGTCAGGGCAACAACAACCAACATCATCGTCAAGTCAAGCCTAGCCATAGTGAAAATGGTTAAGAAAATGGTTAAGATACCTATGAAAAATTGATTGAAAACCATTAAGAGTCCGTTGGTTAATTGCTCACTATCACTTGAAAAACGAGCTACCAAATCACCAACTGAATGACGATCCAGATAAGACAAGGGCATGTGGTGCAGCTTAACATAGACCTGTTCACGCAAGTCAGCCACCATTCCATAAACCAAGCGATTGGTTACTAGTGGGAGATACCATTGCACCAGCGTATTAAGCAAGATAACCATCACCATTTTGCCAATTATCCCTAGCAAGACCTGACCATCCGCTATCAATACTGCATCAACTGCCTGACCAATCAAGATAGGCAGATAAACTGTCAGAAGCACCTGCACCACAGTTCCCACCAACATAAAGGACATTCGAAAGGGTTGGCCTAAAACCAATCTGACCAGTTCCTTAAAACTAGATTGTTTCATGGCTGTCCTCCTCCCTATGTTGTGATTGATCGATTTCTTGGTAAATGGCAGAGCTTCTCAGCAAGTCTTCATGACGGCCAAGTCCCACTTGACGCCCTTGATCCAAGACCAAAATCTGATCAGCTGTTCGTAAACTATTGGTTCTCTGAGATACCATTATTAAGGTTTGCTCAGGAAATGCACGACGAATAGCGGACAATAACCGACTCTCTGTCAGATAATCCAAAGCAGAGGTCGCATCATCTAAAACCAATATCGGTGCTTTCTGTAAAATAGCGCGTGCAATGGTCAAACGTTGACGCTGTCCACCAGAAAAATTCTTCCCAAAGGCTTCGACAGGACTATCCAAGCCTCCTTTGTCCTCAATGAAGGACCTAGCCTGTGCGATTTCTAGCGCTGCCCATAACTCACTGTCCAATACACTTTCTAAGCCTAATGACAGGTTAGAACGCACAGTCCCAGCAAAAAGCTGAGCCTGTTGTGGAACGATAGCTAATTGCTGCCGCCACTCTTTCAAATTCCTAGGACTTTTCCCCTCAATAAAGAAAGAGAGTTGGCTGGTCGGTATGGAATAAAGTGCCTGTAAAAGGTCTACTAAGGTTGATTTCCCTGAACCAGTCCCACCAATCAGACCCATAAACTGTCTCTTACATAATTCAAAATCAATATCAATTAGTGATTCCTCAGCAGATTTTGGATAAGAAAAGGAAAGATGGTTCACAGAAAAAATCAATTCCTTGTCTCTACTATAAACTACTGGCAAATTGGCATCCACATCTTCAGATTTCTGCTCAAAAACCTCTTGAATACGCTGTGCTGAAATATAGGTCTGATTAAGAGTTGTCACAACCATAATCAATTTCACCAATTCAACTAAAATTTGAAGAAGATAATTGATTAGAGCAACCAGCATTCCTTGCTCCAAACGATTATCGGAAATAGCACTATTGCCCTGCCAGATGAGAAGAATCAAGGTCCCATTAACTACCAAAAACGTCAAAGGCGATAAGAGACTGGACCAAAAACCAGCCTGTAGCTGTTGCTTCTTATATCGTTGATTTATGCCTTGAAATATCTTGATTTCCCGTTCTCTCTGCCCAAAAGCTCGAATCACTCTCCAGCCAGTAATTGTTTCTCGTACCTGTCCTACCAAACCATCTAATTCCTTTCGAATAGATTGATAAATACGACTGGTCAGGACTGAAATTCCCGTTACGATGACCAACAACAGCAGAATCATTCCTAGAAAATAGATTGATAGACTTGGGCTAATATAGAATGCCATGATCAGTGAACCAAATACGACAATCGGAGCCCGTAGGAATAAACGTAAAAAAGTATTGATACCTGTTTGAACCTGCAAAGTATCACTCGTCAATCTGGTTAATAAACTGGCAGATGAAAGTATGTCTCGACTTGATTTTGGAAGAGAAAGGACTTTCTGATACAAATCATTCGTTAATGCTTTTGTCACTCCGACTGCTGCTTTGGCTGAGAAATATTGCGCTGTAATCGAGACAATAATTCCAATACAAGCGAGTCCAACTAGTAAAAAAAGCATAGCAACCAGGTCTTCCCGGTTGCCATTTGGAATAATTGTATCTACGATATAGGCGATTATCAACGGAACAAGAAGTTCAAAGCTAGCTTCCAATAGCTTGAAAACTGGACCTAGAATGGATTCCTTGATATAGTCCTTAAAATACCGTGATAAAAATCTCATATTAACGGTGCTCCAAAGCTTGAACTGCCGTAATCAAGGTCAAATTATAAACATCGTCTGGGTTACAACCACGAGACAAGTCATTTACCGGTTGGTTCAACCCTTGTAAAACCGGACCGACAGCCGCGAATCCACCCATACGTTCAGCAATTTTGTAACCAATATTACCAGCTGAAATACCAGGGAATATAAATACAGTCGCTTGGCCTGCTACTTTTGAACCTGGAGCTTTTAATTTACCAGTAGTTGGAACAAAGGCTGCATCAAATTGTAATTCACCATCCAAATCCAATTCTGGACGCAATTTTTGAGCAATTTTTGTAGCTTCAACAACCTTATCCACTTTAGGACCCGCACCAGAGCCTTTTGTAGAATAGCTGAGCATCGCAACTTTTGGATCAATACCAAACATTTTTGCAGTACGTGCAGAGTTAATTGCAATCTCTGCCAATGTTTGGGCATCTGGATCAATGTTTATGGCACAGTCACCAAAGATATAGCGTTCTTCACCTCTCACCAACAAGAAGGCGCCGGATGTTTTAGAAACACCTGGCTCAGTCTTAATAATTTGAAGCGCAGGACGAACTGTTGAGGCAGTTGAGTGAATAGCACCAGAAACCATTCCTTCTACAACGCCCATGTAAACCAACATGACACCAAAGTAATTGACATCTTTCAATAATTCATGAGCTTGTTCTTCCGTTACCTTCCCTTTACGGCGTTCCACAAAAGCTCCAACCATCTCATCATACTTATCATAATGAGCAGGATCAATGATTTCAAACCCTTCAGTAATACCTTCAATATCCAAATAAATCTTGATACGTTCTGGGTTACCAAGCAAGACTGGCACTACATCTGATTCATTCACCAAACGCTTCGTCGCTTGAAGGATACGAGGTTCTTCACCTTCAGGTAAAACAATACGCACTTTTTTTCCCTCTAGCTTGCTAACTAGCTGTTCAAAAATTTTCATGAGCAAACTCCTTAAATTTTATTAACTTTTTAACTGATTGATAACAGCCTGAAAATCCTCCGGAAGCGCTGCTTCCAAATCAACCCTTTCGACTGAAAAAGGGTTAGTAAACACAAGATTGTGGCAATGAAGAGCTTGACGCTCCATACCACACTCTAAACTCCCACCATATAAATCATCACCAAGTAGTGGAAATCCAATATGGGAAAAATGGACACGTATCTGATGAGTGCGACCTGTATGTAGTTGTATATCCACAAGATGAATATTGCCCCAAGACTGGACAAGTTTATAAGAAGTATGAGCATACTTCCCATTCTGCGTTACACAACGGGTAATAATACTATCCTCTGGTCGACCAATAGGGGCGATAATGTCCCCTTCTTGCTCTAACTCCCCATCCCCTCGAACCAAGGCGAAATATCTCTTACTAATTTGCTTCGCCTGTAATTGTTTATCTAATCGGGCATGGGCATAGCCATGCTTAGCAAACAACATGAGCCCAGATGTATCTCGATCCAATCGCGTTACAATGTGAACCTGTTTGTTTTCATATTTTTGTTCGACTAAATATCCTTTAACGAAATTAGCAATTGTAGAAGAATGGAGAATCGAAGGAATAGAGGCATAACCAACAGGCTTGTTGATTGCTAAAAAATGTTCATCCTCATAGACAATATCCAAAGGAAAAGAAATCGGTTTCAAACTTCCAGTGACATCTTCTTCCGCAGGTATGTTTATTGTAACGCTATCTCCAATTTCAAGCAAGTAAGTAGCATTCTGTTCACTACCATTGACCAAAATACTACCACCTGTATATTTAATTTTTGCCAAAAGTCCTTTGGAAACTCCCTGGGCTTTTAAAAAAGTTTTCACCTTTGTGTGCTGATCCGCAACAAAATCAAATCGCATTACTCCACCTCTCCAATAAAGGCATCCTTAACACGATTCCAAAAACTAGTGTGGCTAGGTGTCGCAACAAAATGGATTTTGCTATTGTCAATCTGATACTCAATGCAATCAATGTTGTCGTAGATAATCGTTTTATTATCCACCGCTATGGAGTAGCGATCACTATGTTTTGGTTCAATGACAATCTTGTCTTTTTTCGGCACAACGATGGAAGACCCAAGTGTCCTGTAAACACGATTGTTTAAACTAGCCACTTCAGCTATTTGCATGGCCTCAATTGTAGGGTGCAATACTGCTCCACCAAGTGACTTATTATAGGCAGTTGAACCAGTTGGTGTTGAAACTGAAATACCATCGCCACGAAAACGTTCAAATGGCACATTATTGATAATAATATCTGCTACCATCGTTTTAGACAAGCGCTTGATTGTCGCCTCGTTGAGAGCTTTCATTTCAACGATTCTTCCATCCGTCAATTTCACTTTTACATTTAAAATCGGATAAGAAATACGCGCTCCCGTATCTAATTTTAAATTCTCGACAAGATTTTCAACCTCAAAGTCCCTATAATCAGTATAAAATCCTAAATGCCCAGTATGAATACCGACAAAACGGACCCGATCTATCAACTTCTCATATTTATGAAAGGCTGATAAAAGCATACCATCACCACCGATCGAAATAACAATATCTGGATTTTTAGGTGTTAAAATAAAATTCTCTTCTTTTAACCTTTTCCAAAGCTCCTTAGAAACAACCTCGCTTTTTGGGTTCCGACTGGCGAGCAATGCGACTTTTTTTCTACCTGTATTCTTCATCTGTATCATCGCTATTTCCAACGC
Organism: Streptococcus sp. VTCC 12905; assembly: GCF_049893385.1. NCBI lineage: Bacteria > Bacillati > Bacillota > Bacilli > Lactobacillales > Streptococcaceae > Streptococcus > Streptococcus sp. VTCC 12905. The sequence goes on from NZ_JBMVJC010000006.1 coordinate 49,693, forward strand.
CGTCATTCAACTTTCGATAAGCAGGATCAAAGAGTGCCTGAGCCTCTTGAATGTCGTCGCGGATTTTTCGCATCTCCTCGTCTAATTGATAAGCTATCTTTGCGGTAATTTCCAAACGCTTTTTAATTTCTTCAGGAAAATTCCCTTTATATTTGTAATTGAGTGAATGTTCAATAGTAGCCCAAAAATTCATTGAAAGGGTGCGAATTTGGATTTCTGCCAAAACAGTTTCATTTCCATTTATAGTATCAACTGGATAAGATATCACTACATGGTAAGAACGATAGCCAGAGGCCTTCATATTGTTGATATAATCGCGTTCATGGACAATTTTCATATCTTTCCGTTTACGGAGGATAGCCAACACTTCCTCGATGTCATCAACAAATTGTACCATAATACGGACGCCTGCAATATCTTGCATATCTTGAGCCAAATGTTCCAACTTAATGTGCCTAAGCGCCATTTTCTCTTGAATAGACTCAATCGGCTTAACTCGACCAGTAACAAATTCAATTGGAGAATGACGATTGGCTTTGCGGTATTGTTTCCGAATACCCCTTAATTTAATCTTTAATTCTCCCACTGTCTGAATATAGGGATCTAAAAATTCTTCCCAATTAAATTCCATAAGGTCCCCTTTCTTGTAAAAACTATTAAAATGTATTAGAATAACACAAAGACGAATATATTATAACATATGAAAGGGTTTTCTGTATGAAAAACCATCTCGAAATTGAGTATAAAACCTTATTAACAAAATCAGAATATAATCGGCTCCTCTCTGAATTTTCTGATGTTACCCCCATTTATCAAACTAACTACTACATTGATACTCCGAATCTTGACCTGAAAAACCACCGCTTTTCGCTTCGCATTCGTACGTTTGCGGATATAGCAGAGCTAACATTGAAAATTCCTCAAGAAATCGGAAATCATGAATACAATCAATTGTTAGATATTAAAACTGCACAGGGCTATATTGACCATTTTGAACTTCCATCCGGTCCAATCTCTGATATTATTTCTAAAACATCAATTCCATTAAATCAACTAGCAGTTTGGGGACATTTAAAGACCAAGCGATTGGAAAAAGAAACCTCAATCGGATTGATGGCCCTTGATGAGAATGACTATTTTGGGCAAACGGATTATGAACTAGAAGTTGAAGTATCAGACGCTGAAGAAGGGAAAATACTATTCGATGAATTCCTAAAGAAAAAATCTATCCAATTCAAATACGCTAGTAGCAAAGTAGCTCGAACTGCAGCTCAGATAAAATCAGCTCAATAAAGCTGATTTTTTTGACTTTACTACTGAAAAAAATAGGATTTTTTGATAAAATGGAGTTATGTGTTGTTAAATTACTTTTATGATTTTTCATAAAAAGCATTAAAAAAGGAGTTTCTCAAATGGTTCAACCAACTGGTGATCATAAAATTAAACTATTCTCGCTAAACAGTAACCGTGATATCGCTGAAAAAATAGCAGCTGCTGCTGGACTGCCTCTAGGAAAACTTTCTTCTCGCCAATTCTCAGATGGAGAAATTCAAATAAATATTGAAGAGAGCGTTCGTGGCGTTGACGTTTATATTATTCAATCAACTAGTTTTCCAGTCAACAACCACCTTTTGGAATTGCTTATCATGATTGATGCATGTAAACGTGCAAGTGCAAACTCAGTAACTGCTGTCATTCCATATTTCGGCTATGCTCGTCAAGACCGCACTGCTGCACCACGTGAACCAATTACAGCAAAACTAGTTGCAAATATGCTTGTTAAAGCGGGTATTGATCGTGTATTGACTCTTGATTTACACGCTTCTCAAATTCAAGGTTTCTTTGATATTCCAGTAGATAACCTGCTGACCGAACCATTGTTCGCAGCATACTACATGCAAAAAGGACTCTGCGGCGAGGATGTCGTCATTGTCAGTCCAAAAAATTCCGGTATCAAGCGTGCTCGTAATATTGCAGAATTTTTGAATGCTCCGATTGCGATTATTGATTATGCTCAAGACGATTCTGACCGTGCAGAAGGCTATATCATCGGTGACGTAGCTGGCAAAAAAGCAATCTTGGTCGATGACATTTTAAATACTGGCCGTACATTCTCACAAGCTTCAAAAATTGTTGAAGATGGCGGAGCTACTGAGATTTACGCTGTTGCCAGCCATGGTCTTTTCGCTGGAACAGCTGCGCAATTGTTGGATGAAACATCTATAAAAGAAATTTTAGTGACTGACTCAGTTGCAAGTAAAGAACAACATCCAAAAAATATCGCATTCCTAACTGCAAGTGACTTAATCGCTGATGCTATTCACCGCATTCAAGAACATCGTCCACTCAGCCCGCTCTTTAAATTTACAAATCCAGAAAAAGAAAACTAGGAGTACAGTCTTTGATATATTTAGATAATGCTGCTACTACTGCTCTATCTCAGGCAGCCATATCAAGCATGTTTGAAGTTACTCAACGTCACTATGGAAATCCTTCCAGCATCCACGGATTTGGCCGAGATGCTAACAAAGTACTCAGAAAAGCACGAGCAGATATTGCCAGAGTACTTTCTGTAAGTCCTGATACAATCATTTTCACATCTGGCGGATCTGAAGCAGATAATCTTGCTATTCAAGGTTACGCTTTAGCAAATATGCATCGTGGAAAACACCTTATTACAACAGCCATTGAACACCATGCTGTGTTGCATACCATGGAATACTTAGAGCAACGTTTCGGCTTTGAAATTACATATATAAAGCCAGAAAATCAAGAAATCACAGCTCAACAGATTAAAGAAGCCCTACGACCTGATACAATTCTTGTTAGTGTCATGTATGCCAATAACGAGACTGGGCAACTGCTACCTATAAGGGAAATCGGTTCTCTCTTGTCTCAACATCAAGCTGTATTCCATGTCGATGCTGTTCAAGTAGTTGGGAAAATTCCAATAAAACCACAAGAACTTGGTATTGATTTTCTGTCCGCTTCTGCCCATAAATTCCATGGACCGAAAGGGATTGGTTTTCTCTACTCTTCAATTCACAAATTCGATTCACTGATTCACGGTGGGAAGCAAGAAAATCAACACAGAGCAGGAACAGAAAATCTCCCTGCAATTGCAGGGATGGCTGCAGCGCTCGTCCATCAATCAACACAAATGATTCAAAATATTGAGTATATCCATGATTTGAAATCCTATACACTCAAAAATTTAAGTGAATTTGATTTTTACGTTAATCAAGCCGGTTCTCACTTACCTCATGTACTGAATATTGGCTTTCCGGGACGACTCAACGAACAATTGCTAATGCGATTAGATTTGGCAGGAATCGCTATTTCCACTGGATCTGCTTGCACAGCAGGTGTCGTTGAAAATAGTCATGTACTTGAGGCAATGTATGGAAGTGACTCTCCTCGATTGAAAGAATCCGTACGTATTAGTTTTTCAGAATTGAATACCAAAAAAGAAATTGATATCTTACTATCAGCTTTAAAAATAATTATTGGAGGTTAGCATGGCATTCCAACAAACCGTAGCATTGAAAGATTGCGATTATATTTACCATATTAGTCCAACTGTAAAAAAATATACATTACGAGACAATACCTTTGAGGTAACAAAGGCTGGTCACTACCAACTCACTCGCTTATTAGAAGAGGTCCCAAATTCAAACCAAGGATTTTTACTAAAAATCATCATCAATCAAGATCTACAAGGCTTTAAAATAAATATTACTGATCAATCCGGACTTCATTTAGTGAATATTTTTAAAGCAGAAAACAATAAAGTCATTCAAGAAAAATTTTACTTCCTGATGGATAGTTTGGTAGATCGTGATATCTTTACTAAAGAAGGAAAATTATGATTACTATATATTATAAAGATGCTTTTCAAATTGAGAGACATCAAGAATTTGACAATCTGGAAGCAGCAAGACTCGCATTTGCAGGTTGTGTCACTTTACCTGATTATTACCCAGTAACTCAAATTCTTAGAGATGGAATTCCATTGGATTTTCAAGGAAGAATTGGGGACCTCTATCAGTATTTACAATCCATAGATTAAACAGAAAACTGTTTAATCTTTTTCAGTTCAATCTGTTGATTTTTTCACAAACTTGCACTAAAATAGTAGAAGATAATCTATCATTTACAAAAAAAATATTATTCTATATTTTGTAGAACAACATAAAATGTTTTTAAGGAGATACATGTGAAAAACGATAAAAATACTGAAATTCCACGCGCCACAGCTAAACGACTATCCATTTACTATCGCGTATTTAAAAGATTCTATGCGGAGAAAATCGAAAAAGCAAGTTCAAAAGAGATTGCAGAGGCAATCGGAATCGACTCTGCTACTGTCCGCCGAGATTTCTCATATTTTGGTGAACTTGGACGCCGTGGGTTTGGATATAATGTGAAGGATTTAATGGACTTTTTTGCCGATATTTTAAACGATAACTCGATTACCAATGTTATGTTAATCGGAGTTGGGAATATGGGTCGAGCCCTTCTTCACTACAAGTTTCACGAAAGAAATAAAATGAAAATCATCATGGCTTTTGAAGCTGATGATAATCCTGCAGTCGGAACCATAGATGAAAATGTTCCTATCCATGCGATTTCAGAGTTAAAAGATCGCATCAAGGAAGCTAATTCTCAGACTGCCATCTTAACGGTTCCGAGCGTTAAAGCTCAAGAAGTTGCTGATGTATTGGTTGAAGCTGGCGTTAAAGGTATTCTTAGCTTTTCACCAGTCAACTTGACCGTTCCTAAAGATGTTGTTGTCCAATATGTAGACTTGACAAGTGAACTACAGACACTACTTTATTTCATGCGCAAAGGATAGAAAATGAGTCAACCAATCATTGGTATTTCCGGAAATCATTATAAAACAGGGGATCATACAGAACCCCTGCTTTCTTATACTCAAACTTGCTTAGTGAATGCTATTGAAGATGCTGGTGGCATTCCACTAATTTTTCCAGTCACTCGTCCACAACTTGCTGAGCAGTATATGAAACTAGTTGATAAATTAGTATTGACTGGTGGACAAAATGTTGAGCCTATTCACTATCAGGAAAAATTACTCATAGATAGTAGCAATTATTTTCCTGAGCGAGACCGATTTGAACTAGCACTGATAGAAGCTGCTCACCATCAAGAAAAACCTATATTTGGCATTTGTAGAGGCCTGCAGCTCTATAACGTCGCCCAAGGTGGCAGACTCCATCAAGAGGTTTTAGGGCATTGGCAGGAAAATACCGGCAATCAACCTAGCCAAGATCTCTATTTCCCAATTGAAAGCCAATTATCACAGATCTATGCTCAAGAGCCAACCGTTAACTCATTCCATCGCCAAGCAATCAACAAATTAGCTCCCTCTTTGGAAATTATCGCCCTATCCCCAGATAAACAAACCATTGAAGCGGTACAGTCTACAAGAGACTCTCATACCTTTTTGGGTGTTCAATGGCATCCTGAATTACTTTACGGCGAACGAGAGACGGAAAATAAGCTATTTGATTACATCGTCAATCAGTTCTAAAACAGCTCACTTTCCTCTCGGAAGGAATAGTAATTTTTATTACCTACAATTAAATGATCTAATAAGACCAGTCCTAGCACATCGCAGGACTGTTTTAAATTTTCTGTAAAAAGTAAGTCATTCTTACTAGGGTGAACCGACCCCGAAGGGTGATTATGGACAATAATCACCGATGTGGCCATGCATTTGATAGCATGATGCAGGATTTCCCGTGGTTCTGCAATACTACGATTCACACTTCCAATAAATATTGTCTCCTGTTTGATGATTTGATTTTGTGTATTGAGATAGAGCGCAACCAAATGCTCTTGTTTTTTATCTCCAATTTCTTGAATCATCTTGCGACCCAATTTTTCACTACCTAGTACTTGCTCATTTAGCAACAAGTGGGATTGATTGATCCGTTTTCCGAGCTCAATCATGGCTTTAATCTCTATTGCTTTTACACGACCAATACCCGTTAAAGTCTGCAATTCTTCGATAGATAAATCTCTTAAACTTGCTAAATTCTCCAATTGATTCAATAATTTATTGGATAAAATGGTGACAGGTTCGTTTTTCGTACCCGTTCGAATAAAAATAGCTAATAACTCTTGATTACTTAGGCGTTCTGGCCCAACTTCGACTAAACGCTCACGTGGTAAAAGCGATTCTTCTTTAAAATCAATTTGATACATAATTTCCTCCTCATACATCTATTCGTAAAACAAGGAAAAAGAAAGTTGAAAGATATAGAGAATACGTGCTCTATTCATTCAACTTTCTAAATTAATTCGAAGGTTACATAAAAATGATTTAAAAGCTGGCAATCGTCTTGTCTTATTGACCATAATCAAACTGATTGTATCCGTGAGAGAAAGCTTTTTTTATATCCTCTGCTGCATCAGCATATGGAATAGAAATTTCAAGAATACCTTTTACAATAATCCTTTGTGTTGAATAGTAGTCCGTACAAGTAACCAAAGTCACTTCTGTGCGTCCTTCGACATCGTCAATAACATAGACGCTTTCTGGACTTACAACTTCAACACTATCAATCACATAGGTATAGATTGTATTTTTATCAGTTAGGTAAATCTTCATTCCTTTTTCAGCTCGATCCAATGGAGAGAAAAGGACATTCGCAGACCCGGCAACACCGAAGATATGGTGACTGGCTAGGGCATAGTTTCCTATTCCCATTTCTTGAGTCTCTTTCATCGTTCCAGCTCCATACATTAGCGACGTATTCCCTACACCCTTGAAAATTGGCAAATTAATTCCCAATTCTGGCACAGCAATTCCACCAATAACTGGCAGTCTCTGTGCTTCCCATTGCGCCTTGAGAATAGCCTCCGTCGAAACGGCTTCAACTTGATCAAAATCAAAAGTTGAGTCCGCTTGTTTATTCTTTTCAATATCTTCAGAACTGATATTTGTAATCTGATACTTATTAGTATTCCAACCAATAATAAAATTTCTAATCGAAGTATTGAAAATAAGGGCTAGTGAAATCAAAAAGAGTATCAAGGCAAGTAAATTCATCCATGTTCTGTTCTTGCCCTTCTTTTTCGGTGAACGTTTTGACATTCCCTACTCCTCTTGATCTTTCTGATCTGCTGCATCAACTAAGGCAAAGGTCATAATTTTTGCTTCTTCATCTAGTCGCATGACTTTAACACCCATTGTTGAACGACCGGTCTGTGAGATATTAGCAACACTTGTACGGATGATAACTCCTGTATCCGTAATAACCATAATATCTTCATTACCCTGTACAGTTGTTAAACCAGCAAGAGGGCCATTTTTATCAGCAACTTTCAGAGTGATGATACCTTTACCACCGCGGCCTTTCCTTGGATATTCAGAGGCTGGTGTACGTTTTCCATAACCTTTTTCTGAAAGGACTAACACTTCTTGATCATCAGATACAATGGTCGCACCGACTAAATGATCTCCTTCACGGAGTTTTATTCCACGTACGCCTGTTGCGGTACGGCCCATATTTCGAACATCTGTTTCTGCAAATCGAACAGAATAGCCAAATTTTGTCCCCATAATAACATCAGCTTGACCATCAGTAAGGAAAACATTGATTAGTTCATCATCATCTTTCAAATTCAAAGCCTTGAGACCGTTTTGTCGAATATTGGAGAATTCATTTACATTTGTACGTTTAACAATCCCTTGCCGCGTCGCAAAGAAAAGATAGTGATCAGCGGCTTGATCCTTTGTCACATTGATAATGGTCTGAATAGACTCATTTTCTTCCAGTTTCAATAAGTTGACAACTGGGAGCCCCTTAGCGGTTCGACCATATTCAGGAATTTCATAGCCCTTGAGACGATATACACGCCCCTTATTGGTGAAGAAAAGCAGGTGATCATGGGTACTGGTTGATATTAGTTCGCGAACGAAGTCATCATCTTTCACACCTGTACCTTGGACTCCACGTCCGCCACGTTTTTGAGCTTGGAATTCATCTTGTGCCAACCGTTTGATATAGCCTTGATTGGATAAGGTAATCAATACATCTGCTTCCTCAATAAGATCCTCATCTTCCAAGGAAAGGACTTCACCAACCATCAATTCAGTACGACGTGGGTCAGCATGTTTGCGTTTTACTTCTTCTAGTTCTTCTTTGATGATCGAGACAACACGTTCAGGTTTTGCCAAAATATCTGTCAAATCAGCTATCAAAGAAACCAATTCGTCATACTCTGACTGGATTTTATCACGTTCCAATCCGGTCAAACGACGAAGACGCATATCCAAGATAGCCTGACTTTGTCGTTCGGACAAGTCAAAACGTTCCATTAATTCAGCTTGAGCAAGTGCATCCGTTTCTGAATTACGAATGATACGTATGACTTCATCAATATGGTCCAGAGCAATCAGCATGCCTTCTAAAATATGAGCGCGTGCTTCTGCTTTTTCCTTATCAAATTGAGTGCGACGTGTAACAACTTCTTTTTGGTGTTCAATATAAGACTCTAAAATTTGACGTACAGAAAGAATCTTCGGTACCCCATTTTGAATAGCCAACATATTGAAACTAAAGTTGGTTTGCATTTGCGTTTGTTTAAAGAGATTGTTCAAAATAACATTAGCTGAGGCATCTCGACGCACTTCAATTACAAAGCGAACCCCTTCACGGTTAGATTCGTCTCGAACAGCTGTAATGCCATCAATACGTTTTTCTTGAACCAATTTAACAATATGCTCTTGAACCTTAGACTTATTGACCATATATGGGAATTCAGTAACAACGATACGTTCACGTCCGTTTCCATATTCTTCAATTTCAGTACGAGAACGAAGAACAATTGAGCCTTTACCAGTTTCATAAGCACGGTGAATTCCAGATTTACCCATGACCAGAGCTCCTGTTGGAAAGTCTGGCCCAGGTAGGACTTCCATAATTTCACGCGTCGTTAAATCAGGATTGTCCATCACGAGCTTAACAGCATCAATGGTTTCACCCAAATTGTGCGGTGGAATGTTTGTTGCCATACCAACCGCAATACCAGTAGTCCCGTTCACCAATAGATTAGGGAAACGTGCTGGAAGTACTTCTGGCTCACGCTCGCTCGAGTCATAGTTATCCACAAAATCAACCGTATTTTTATTGATATCACGCAACATTTCAAGAGCAATCTTGCTCATGCGCGCCTCAGTATACCGCTGGGCAGCGGCACCATCACCGTCCATGGAACCAAAGTTACCATGACCGTCAACCAGCATGTGACGATAGCTCCACCATTGAGCCATACGGACCATTGCATCATAAATAGCACTATCACCATGAGGGTGGTATTTACCCATTACATCACCAGTGATACGTGCAGATTTTTTATGTGGCTTATCTGGAGTAAGACCAAGTTCGTTCATTCCATAAAGAATGCGTCGGTGTACGGGCTTAAGACCATCACGTACATCAGGGAGAGCGCGTGCAACGATTACACTCATGGCATAATCGATGAAAGAGGTCTTCATCTCATTAGTCAAATTTACCGTAACTAAATTTTTGTCTTGCATTAATATGCCTCGTTTCAACTGTCGTTAATACTACTATTATACCATATTTTTCAAACGTTTTCTTCTTTTGAAATCACTATGTAAACATTTTCAAACGATCTTTCTTTAGTGACAAAGGTCTGAAAAAATGCTAGAATGGTTAGTGGTTGGGATAGCTATCCCTAAATAAAACTAAGGAGATGTTTAGATAATGACTGCAACTAAACAACACAAAAAAGTGATCCTTGTCGGTGATGGTGCCGTAGGTTCTGCTTATGCATATGCCCTTGTAATCCAAGGTATTGGTCAAGAATTGGGTATCGTAGATATCAATAAAGACCGTACACAAGGTGACGCAGAGGATTTGAGCCACGCTTTGGCCTTCACTTCACCTAAGAAAATTTATTCAGCAGATTATTCTGATGCTCATGATGCAGATCTTGTTGTATTGACAGCTGGTTTGCCACAAAAACCAGGTGAAACTCGTCTTGAATTGGTTGAGAAAAACCTTCGTATCAACCAACAAATCGTATCTGAAATTGTTAAATCTGGCTTCGATGGTATTTTCCTTGTTGCTGCTAACCCAGTTGACGTTCTTACTTACTCAACTTGGAAATTCTCTGGTTTCCCTAAAGAACGTGTCATCGGTTCTGGTACTTCTCTTGACTCAGCTCGTTTCCGTCAAGCATTGGCTGAAAAAATCGGTGTTGACGCTCGTTCAGTTCACGCTTACATCATGGGTGAACACGGTGACTCTGAATTTGCTGTTTGGTCACATGCAAACGTTGCTGGTGTGAAATTGTATGACTGGTTACAAGATAACCGCGATATTGATGAGCAAGGTCTTGTAGACTTGTTCGTATCTGTACGTGATGCAGCTTACTCAATCATCAATAAAAAAGGTGCTACATATTATGGTATCGGTGCTGCACTTGCACGTATCACAAAAGCTATCTTTGACGATGAAAATTCAGTACTTCCATTGTCAGTTTACCAATCTGGTCAATACGAAGGCGTTGAAGATGTCTTCATCGGTCAACCAGCTATCATCGGTGCACATGGTATCGTTCGTCCAGTTAACATTCCATTGAGCGAAGCTGAATTGCAAAAAATGCAAGCATCTGCTGCCCAATTGAAAGACATCATTGACGATGCTTTCGCTAACCCAGAAATCGCTGCTGGTGTTAAAAACTAATTCTATTATTAAATAGCAAAAAAGGTGAGTCAATTAGGCCACCTTTTTTATATCCATTTGAATTAGCTTTGATATATCGTCATTTTCCGCTTGCCGTACTCCACGAAAGTGATTTGTTACGTAAGTCATATTTCAAACCTAGAACAGCCAGACTCTAGGCTGTTCTAATAACCTGCATCTCAGTTCCTTGTCTGAAAGCTAATTCATTCGACTATAATTTCTTCGATCATATCTCAACATTGCAATTCCATCGGTTACAGTTGATTCAACTAAGGTTAATTTTTGTTCCTCTGGCAATTGTTGGAATAAGGGAATTCCATCTCCTAAAATGGTAGGGATTATGCCGATGATAAAATGATCAATGACCCCAGCTTTCAAGCATTCTTGAACAAGGGAGCCCCCACCAAACAACCAGATATCTCCCCCTTCATCATGTCGTAACCACTCAATTTCGGTAAGAATGTCTTTGACAAAACGAACATTTTCATAGTCTGATTTGTCAGCATGGCTAGCCACAAGAAATTGCTTATCTTGATAGCCCTCAATCATCTCTAAGGGGCAATCATCTAAAGATTTACGACCCATAATAACAGTATCACATGACTGAAAAAATGAAGGATTGTCAAACTGCAAGGGGGTATCATATTTATTTGTACCATGTCCTTCAATCCAATCATAACTTCCATCTTTTCTAGCAATAAAACCATCTAGACTCATTGCAATATTTAATACTAATCTTCTCATATGTTTCCCTCAATTCAACGTTTTATCGAAAAATTATTATACCACAAGTAGCTAGGAAAAGAAGAAAAAGTATCATCAAAAATAAATCCAATCAAGTCAAAAATATTCACTTCAGGTCAGCTATTTTACATAAGGAAAAAAACAAAGAAAAAACGCATAAAATTATGTTCCAAAAACACTGATTTTATGCGTTTTATTGTTAGATTATCTCAATTCTCATGCTCAAAATTGAGAGTGTACCTACCTTATTTAGATTTAATGTAGTTAACACCGTCTGCTTTTGGCGCTACTGCTTGTCCAAAGAAGGCAGAAAGGGCAATAACTGTAATCAAGTATGGAGCGATTTGGAGATATACTGATGGAATATCTTTCAAACCAGGCAATTGACTACCAATAACCGCAAGACTTTGTGATAGTCCGAAGAATAGACTAGCAAGCATTGCACCAATTGGGTTCCATTTACCGAAGATAACTGCCGCCAAGGCAATGAATCCAGAACCAACAATCGTAGTCGCCGAGAAGTTGATATTAACAGATTGGGCACTTACAGCACCACCAACACCGCCTAAGAAACCTGAAATCAGTACACCTGCATAACGCATTGCGTATACATTGATACCAAGGGTATCAGCTGCTTGAGGGTGTTCACCAACAGAGCGAAGTCGCAAACCAAATTTTGTTTTATACAAAACAAACCAAGAAGCAAATGCAGTCAGTATAGCGACATAACCCATCAAACTTGTATTTTTAAAGAATAAATCACCAATAACAGGAATATCTGCCAATACTGGGAAAGAGAACTTACCAAAAGACTCACGAATACTATCAGTTTGTCCTTTATTATAGAGAACCTTAACAAGGAAAACACCGAGTGCAGGTGCTAGTAAGTTCAATACGGTACCAGAAACTACATGATCCGCTCTAAAGTTAATAGTGGCTATCGCATGGATAGCGGCAAAGACAACACCAGCCAAACCACCAACAATGACCGCTAAAAATGGTGTAGCTTTACCAAAAGTTTCAGCAAATTCAATGTTGAAGACAACACCAGCAAAGGCACCAATAACCATGATTCCTTCCAAACCAACGTTTACGATACCACTTCGCTCAGAGAATACTCCTCCAAGACTTGTGAAAATCAAAGGTGCTGAATAAATGAGCATTTGCGAAATGAGTAGGGTTAAAATAGATAAGTTCATCTTACTTAGCTCCTTTCGCTACTTTTTTTGAATTCAAAAATAGTTCAAAGATATACTTCACACCAATGAAGAAAATAATGGACGCTGTAACAACGTTTATCAATTCTGGTGGAATTTGTGCACGAACCATACCAGGTGCACCTACAGAAAGTGTACCAAATAAGAAGGCTGCAAAAGGAATTCCCAGTGGTGAGTTCGAAGCCAGTAGGGCAACTGACATACCATTGAATCCAATATCTAAATTACCACTTTGAATATAAACGTTCTGGAAAGTTCCTAACCCTTGGATTGCACCACCAAGTCCAGCTAAAGCACCGGAAATAACCATTGATAGAATAATCGTTTGTTTAACTGACATACCAGCGTAGTTAGATGCAGTTGGGTTGATACCCACTGAACGAATTTCAAAACCAAGCGTTGTCTTTGTCAGTAAGAACCAAATAACTATGACAGCAATAATGGCAAAGAAAATACCAATATTCATCCGTGAGTTGTTCGTTAGAGCTCGCAACCATTCTGTTTGATAAGAGGCGTTAGCAGAAACGTTAATTGTAGAATCTGTATTTTTCATCAAATTTTCTGAAAATACATCACGAATGATATAGTTACATGAATAGAGAATGATGTAGTTCATCATAATCGTAACAATAACTTCACTCGTTCCGAGATAGGCACGAAGGATACCAGGAATTGCGCCAGCAATACCACCTGCTACCATCGCTATCACAACCGTACCCAAAATCAAAACTGGTCGTGGTAAATCAGGATTTAACAATGCAAACCAACCTGCAAAGACCCAGCCGACATAGGCTTGACCAGACAAACCAACGTTGAAGAAACCTGCGCGACTTGCGACTGCGAATCCTAACGCAGTAAAGATTAAAGGAGCCATTGCCCGGAAAATCTCACCGATTGATTTGATGTTCCCAAAAGCAGAGTAGAATAATTCCTCATATCCCCAAATTGGATCGTAGCCAAAAATGAACATGATGATTGCCCCAAGCACTAAGCCACTGATTGCCGCTAGCAATGGGAATAGTAGTGTTTGATATTTCTTAAGCATGCACTTCTCCCTCCTCGATGTGACCACCAGCCATCAAGACACCCAATTCTTGTTTGTTTGTCTTAGCAGGATCAACAATACCATGAATGACACCATCGTGGATGACAGCAATACGGTCTGATACATCCAAAATTTCATCCAATTCGAAGCTGACAACCAATACTGCTTTCCCCTTATCCCGTTCAGCAATAAGACGTTTACGAATATATTCAATGGCGCCAACATCCAAACCACGTGTTGGTTGACTGACAATCAATAAATCAGGATTGCGATCGATTTCCCTTGCAATAATCGCTTTTTGTTGGTTACCACCTGAAAGAGCTTTTGCTGGAACTAATTCACTTGCACCACGCACATCAAATTCTTGCATCAATTGACGGGCCTTTTCATTAATCGCTGTGTAATTCAAAATACCATTTTTAGAATTTGGTTCTTTATAGTAAGTTAGTAGAGCAATATTTTCAGCAACGGTCAACGGAAGCACTAAACCATCACGGTGACGATCTTCAGGAACGTGACTCACCTGCATCTCAGTAATCTTACGTGGTGATTTACCAACCACTTCCTCACCTTTAATCATGATAGAACCAGATTTCACTTTGCGAAGTCCAGTAATTGCTTGAATCAATTCACTTTGTCCATTGCCATCAATACCTGCAATACCCACTATTTCCCCTGCACGTACGTCAAGAGATAGACCTTTCACTGCTGGGATACCGCGGTTTTCATTGACTACCAAATCTTTAATAGAAAGAACAACTTCTTTTGGATGGGATTCAATTTTCTCTGTTTTGAAAGAAACAGAACGCCCAACCATCCATTCAGCCAAATCTTGGTTAGTTGCTCCTTCAACTGGCACAGTTTGAATCGATTTACCACGTCGAATAACCGTTACACTATCTGCAACAGCACGAATCTCATCCAATTTATGTGTAATCAAAATAATTGATTTGCCTTCTGAGACTAAGGTCTTCATAATCTTCAACAGCTCTGCAATCTCTGCCGGAGTAAGTACAGCAGTTGGTTCATCAAAGATTAATAAGTCTGCACCACGATACAGTGTTTTTAAAATTTCCACACGTTGTTGTGCCCCTACAGAAATATCCGCAACTTTTGCAGTCGGATCTAATTCAAGACCGTAGCGAGCAGAGAGTTCTTTAATTTCTGCAATAGCCTTCTTAAGGTCAATAACACCGGCTTTAGTAGTTTCACTACCTAAAATGATATTTTCAGCAACAGTAAAGGCATCCACTAACATAAAGTGTTGATGGACCATCCCGATACCCAAGTGTGCAGCTTTGGAAGGGGAATCAATTTTCACTTCCTTACCATTAATGACAATCTCACCGCTTGTAGGCTCCAATAAGCCTGCAAGCATATTCATAAGTGTCGATTTACCCGCACCATTTTCACCCAAAAGGGCGTGAATTTCTCCACGTCTGACATTCAAATTAATATGGTCGTTGGCAACAAACTCACCAAATATTTTGGTGATATTACGCATCTCAATGACATAATCCTTAGTCATAATCTAGTTCCTTTCTGATTACAGTTAAACAGAGTGAGCCGACTGCCAACCACAACCACTAATTCCCATTTAAGAAAGTAGGGTTACTAGCAGGTTCATTCCAGCTAACTGTACCATTTTTACCAGTAAAACCTACCAATTATGATAGGCTTTACTGAGAAAAATCTCAGCTTCTAAAAGGGCGACCGAGTGGACGCCCTTTCGGAATTCATCAATATAAAACTTATGGTTTTTCTGGTACTTCTATTTTACCATCAAGAATAGCTTGTTTTGCGTCAGCAACAGCTTTCGCAGCATCATCTGAAAGGTTAGTTTCAGCCAACTCTACACCTTTATCAGCAAGAGTATAACGAACGATTTCACCACCAGGGAATTCACCATTTTCAGCTTTTGTAGCAATATCTTTTACTGCTGCACCAACTTGTTTCAAAGTAGATGCCAATACAAAGTTAGATTCTTTACCATCTTTAGAAGTGTAAGCACCTTCTGCAGATTGGTCACGGTCAACACCGATTACCCAAACTTTATCTGCTTCATTACGAGTTTCGTTTTCAGCTTTAGCAGCGGCAAAAACACCATTACCAGTGCCACCAGAAGCGTGGAAGATAATATCTGCACCTGCAGCGTATTGAGCAGCAGCGATAGTTTGACCTTTAGCAGCATCACCAAATGAACCAGCGTACTGAATATCAATTTTGATTGACTCATCGACAGATTTAACACCAGCTACAAAACCAGCTTCAAAACGGTCGATAACTTCACCTTTCATACCACCGACAAAACCAACTTGTTTCGTTTTAGTTGATTTAGCAGCCGCAACACCAGCAAGGTAAGAAGCTTCATGGTCAGCGAAACCAACGCTAACTACGTTATCTTCGTCAGCTACAACACTATCAACGATAACATAGTGTATATCTGGGTTATTTGGAGCCACTTCTTTAATCGCTGATTCCAACGCAAAACCAATACCAAATATTAGGTTGTAACCAGCTGAAACTGCTGAATCAAGGTTAGTAATGTAGTCTGATTCACTTGCTGATTGGAAATAGTCATAACCATTACCTTTAGAAAGACCCGCTGCATCGCCCCACTCTTGAAGACCTTCCCACGCAGATTGGTTAAATGAACGGTCATCAACGCCACCGATATCGGTAACAATTGCTGCTTTAATGTTTGAAGCACTATCAGATGATGACGAATCATTCTTTGCAGTACGGCTTCCGCAAGCTGCTAAAGAAAGAGCTGCAACTGAAGCTAGACCAAGGCCAACAAATTTCTTGTTCATTTCTGAACCCTCCTAAAAAAAGTTTTGCAACTATTGTGTTGCAGAATGAGATTGCTACAGTCATTAGACTGCCCATATAGACTAAGATAAGTCTGTAAAAGAATATGGAAGTAATTCCCCGACTGTCATCACGACTGTCGATTTATCTTTAGCGACAAGAGTCACTTTTAAATCCTTATCAAAAAATTCCGTCATAACTTGGCGACATGCTCCACAAGGAGATATTGGCTTCTCTGTTTCACCATAAATAATAATTTCAGAGAAGTCACGTACTCCCTCGGAGATTGCTTTAAAAATCGCTGTTCTCTCGGCACAATTCGTCAACCCAAAACTAGCATTTTCTATATTCACACCTGAATATAGTTGCCCAGACTTTGTAACAAGAATAGCACTGACTGGAAAATGTGAATAGGGCACATAGGCATATTTGCTATTGTCTACAACTAGTTCTATTAAATTAGTAGTCTCCATCCGCCTGTGCTCCGTTCATAATTGCTACACCTGACGATGCACCAATTCGAGATGCTCCAGCTTCGATGAAGGCAATAGCATCTTCATAAGAACGTGCACCACCAGAAGCTTTAACGCCCATGTCTGGACCCACAGTTTTTCTCATCAAGGCGACGTCAGCAACTGTAGCACCACCAGTTGAAAAACCGGTAGAAGTCTTCACATAATCAGCTCCAGCTTCTTTTGACAATTGACAAGCTCTCACTTTCTCATCATCTGTTAATAAGCAAGCTTCGATGATTACTTTAACAAGTTTATCACCACTAGCATCTACAACTGCTTTAATATCATCCAAAACCAAGGCATCATTTCCTGCTTTTAAAGCACCTACATTGATCACCATATCAATCTCATCAGCACCATTAGCAATAGCATCTTTGGTTTCAAAGGCTTTAACTGCAGAAGTATTTGCTCCCAAAGGGAAGCCAATTACTGTACAAACTTTAACATCACTGTCTTTCAGGCTTTCTGCTGCCAATGAAACCCATGTTGGATTTACACAGACACTAGCAAAATCATATTCTTTTGCTTCAGAAAGAATCTTTTCAACCTGTTCTTGTGTTGTTTCTGGTTTTAAGATTGTATGATCAATATATTTATTCAATCTCATGGTTTTCTCCGTACATTAATAAATTATTTCAATAATTTCTTTCGTCTTTACACTTACTTTATCTATTTTAACATTTTTTTGAAAATTTGTAAGCATATTTTCCGAAATATTTTCATTGGCATATATTGTCGCAATCTGTTCACCTTCTGTAACAGATTCACCTACTTTTTTATGGAAAACAATTCCCGTTTCGTAATCCAATTGATCCGATTTTACAGCGCGACCTGCACCAAGTTTCATGGCAAATAAGCCAAACTCTAATGCTGGTAGTGCCACGATATAACCGTCTTTCTCTGCATAAACAGGAACTTGGTGTGACACTTCTACAGGTCGGTAGAGATCAGATAAATCACCACCCTGTGCAAGCACCATTTCCTCAAACTTCTTCAATGCGAGGCCATTATCAATATGCTGTTTAACTTCTTCAACGCTTTTTTCAACATTCGCAAGACCTAACATGATATGTGCTAACTCGCAAATGAAATTGGTTACATCCTCGCGACCTCTCCCTTGCAATATTTCAAGGGCTTCTAAAATTTCTAATCGATTACCAATTGAAGTCCCTACTGGTTGTGACATGTCTGTCAAAACTGCGATTGTTTTACGGCCAACAGCATTCCCTAAATCAACCATGGTTTGTGCAAGAACACGCGCATCCTCCACAGTCTTCATGAAAGCCCCCTCACCAACAGTGACATCTAGAAGAATCGCATCTGCACCTGCTGCAATTTTTTTAGACATGACAGAACTTGCAATTAAAGGAATAATATCAACTGTGGCAGTGACATCTCGAAGGGCGTAGAGTAATTTGTCTGCTTTCACCAGATTGTCTGATTGGCCAATTACTGCAACACCAATTTCTTGGACTTGTTTAATAAAATCTTCTTGACTAACTTCAATTTGAAAACCATTAATCGATTCTAACTTGTCTAGTGTACCACCAGTATGGCCTAAACCACGACCGCTCATTTTTGCTACAGGAACACCAAAACTTGCAACCAGAGGGGCAAGAATCAGGGTGACCTTGTCACCAACACCACCAGTAGAATGTTTATCCACTTTTATACCTGGAATGGCCGATAAATCAATCTGTTCACCCGTTGCAACCATAGACATGGTTAAATCTGAAATTTCACGCGTTGACATGCCCTTAAAGTAAATAGCCATCGCAAGAGCAGACATCTGATAATCTGGAACAGTTCCAGCTACGTAACCGTCAATCAACCATTTGATCTCATCTGAAGATAATTCTAAACCATCTCTTTTTTTTTGAATTAAGTCAACTGCTCTCATTTGTTCACACTTTCGAGGATATAATATCCTTTATCTTTCCTGATAATTTCACAGTTTCCAAAAACCTCTTCCATCTTAGCCTTTGCACTTGGTGCACCTTGTTTTTTCTGAATTACAATAGTAAGCGTGCCATTTTCGGATAGATGATTCTTAGCTCCTGAAATCACTTGGTGAACAACCGCCTTACCAGCGCGAATTGGAGGATTTGAAACAATATAATCAAATTGTTTTGTCACATTTTCATAGATATCGGATTGGAAAATATCGACAGCAACATTGTTTAGTGTAGCATTTTTTTCAGCCAATGCCAAGGCTCTGTTATTGATATCTATCATTGTAGTGTCAACATGATAGACCTTTGCAAGTGTTAAGCCAATCGGACCATAGCCACAACCTACGTCAAGCAAAGACTTTCCTTCTTCTAAATGAAGAGACTTTAAAAGCACCTGACTTCCATAATCTATCATTTTCTTACTAAATACCCCTGCGTCTGTTTGGAATGTCATTGGGGTATCCAGTAAAAGAACACGAAGTTCATGAATATCATGTGCAGTACTTGGATTTTTCTCGTAATACATATTTGACATGTCTTAATTATATCATTTCCAAAAAGCGTTTACAAGATATTTTACTTGAAATCTAATTCGTGCTACAATAGGCCCATGAAAAATGAATTTATAAATTTTGAACGCATTAGCAGAGAAACCTGGCAACAACTTCACCGCCATACGACAGTTCCACTTACACAAGAAGATCTAAACTCCATAAAGAGTTTCAATGATAATATAAAACTCCAGGAAGTTTCGGACGTCTATTTACCATTGATCAATCTCATTCGCATTTATCGTAAAGCTCGCACGGATTTAACCTTTTCAAAAAGTTTGTTTTTACAAAAGAAAATCGAAGAACAACCCTTTATCATAGGTGTGTCTGGTAGTGTTGCTGTCGGAAAATCTACAACCAGTCGACTTCTGCAAATATTACTTTCCCAAACATTTAGGCATGCAAAAGTTGAGTTGGTTACGACAGATGGATTTCTTTATCCAAATGCAGTGCTTCAAGAAAAAGGTCTTCTTGACAAAAAAGGGTTTCCTGAATCATACAATATGGAGCTGTTACTGAATTTTGTGGATACTATAAAAAATGGTGAATCTTTTAGCATTCCTACTTATTCACACGAAATTTACGATATCGTTCCAGATTCTTATCAAACCATCGAAGCACCTGATTTCCTCATTGTGGAAGGCATCAACGTATTCCAAAATCCTCAAAACCAACGATTGTATGTGAGCGACTATTTTGATGTTTCGATTTATGTAGATGCTGACGTGGATAATATTGAAACCTGGTACTTGGAACGATTCCAAAAATTGCTGAAACTAGCTGAAAAAGATCCCACAAACTATTACCATCGGTTCACACATTTACCATTTGCAGAAGTCATTGAAATGGCTCAAAGGATCTGGAAAAATATTAACTTGGCCAACCTAGAAAAGTATATTGAACCGACACGAAACCGAGCAGATATCATCCTACACAAAGGATTGAATCACGAAATCGATGAAATTTACTTAAAAAAATAAATTTCACTTGTCAAATGCAGTGTTTTCATGTATAATGTTATAGTTAGTACAAGAAAGGGTGGAGGTGAAACCATTGGCAAACATTAAGTCAGCTATCAAACGCGCTGAATTGAACGTTAAACAAAACAAAAAAAACTCAGCACAAAAATCAGCTATGCGTACTGCAATTAAAGCATTTGAAGCTAACCCATCTGAAGAGCTTTTCCGCTTTGCTAGCTCAGCAATCGATAAAGCAGAAACTAAAGGTTTGATTCATAAAAACAAAGCAAGCCGCGACAAAGCACGTCTTGCATCAAAACTTGCATAATAAAAAAGAAGTCTATCAAGGACTTCTTTTTTTCTAGTCTAATACTAATTCAAATGTTAAGGTCTGTTCATTGTAAAGATATTGGTAAGTTTCAATCCAGCCCAGTACTTCAAATAGTCGATTCGTACCCGAAGCTGCATATTCCACCATTTGATTCAAGGCTGCTTGATTAGAAAATTGACACGCAATCCGGCGCTGACCTGCCTGATAAAGATTAGAAACAGTTTGAACAACTAATTCCTCATCAAAATTCTCAAAATAAGTGCCTTGCTGAACGTAATAATTTAAGGCATTGTCAGTACAAGAAGGATAGACAAGTGGTCTTTCCGTATATGGATATTCTGTTCCCCAATAACTCAGTAAGTCCACATCAGCAACTCTATTTCTATACAAGATGGAATCTGGAACACATAGATAGTCATAGCTAATAGTAGATTGCGCTTGACTCCCCATAGCTTCTTCAAAGACTGGATCACCCCAGGTTGAATCTACACCATAGTATTGCTGATCAATCTTCACTAAATTCCAAGCGTGTTCAATGGTTTCACCATTTGTTCCAGTCACATTACCAGATACATAGACAGCTTCTATCCCAGCCAATTTACATAAATATTGAAAGGTTCGGCTATACCCTGCACATACCGAGCTATTAGCTAGCAAAACTGATTTTATGGATTGATTGTCCCAACTAATCTGACTATCACTCAAAGCTGCAAGATTATAATCCGTATGCTGAATAATGTATTCATAGAAGAATTTCACAGTATCGTATACGTGATCCTTTGGAGCTTGACTAACGATAGATTGTGCCAAAGTTGCTATTTTTTCACTTTCTTCTTCAACCTGCAACGGATAGTCAGGCTCAGAAAGGTCCTGATAATCAATGCCATCCCTCATTGCGTCAGTCATCCAGTAATACTCAGGGAAATCATTTGCTACAGAGAAAAATGCACGCGTATAGGTCTCATCGTCTACTCTGTCAATTGTAATCTGCTGTTTGAAGGTACGCAAACCATTAGCTAATTGGAGGTAGACACGGCGTTCCTCATCAGTGTCTAATTGTTGATAATAAAAATAATCAGCAACTTCCTCCCTCATCTGTTGCAACTCATTTTCAAGGACTTTAGCTTCTTGTGATGCTTCTCCGCTGATTACCTTGCTAAAATCCTCTTTTTGAGGAAAGTATGAACAGCCTGTCAACTGGGTGCAAGCCAATATGATTAATATAATTAAGTAACTCTTCTTTTTCATGACCTACTCCTCTCCTCCATCCTAGTATATCATACTTTTGAACCGACATAAAAAATGATAGGCCACATTCCTATCATTTTTCTTATTTTATCTCGGTAATCTTACCTCAAAAATAGTTCCTTTAGGCTGATTATCCCGCACAGTGATTGTGCCTTTCAAACTATTGGAAATTTGTAAGGCTAAGGATAAACCGAGACCAAACCCACCCTTGCTCCGAGTACGGGCCTTGTCTACACGATAAAATCGATCGAAAATTTTCTTTTTATCACTATCACTGATACCCAATCCATTGTCTGCTACCGTAAAGTAAACTAACTTATCTTTGATATTGGCTGTTACTTGTATAGCACCATCATCTTCGGTATACTTCATTGCATTATCAAATAGTATGGTTAGAAGCTGTTTTACCAACACCTTATCCGTCCGAATTGGTTGATCAATCAAATTATTAACCGTGACTGTTTTACCATTTTCATCTGCAATCATCATGTAATTCTCAAAGATTTCATCAAAATAGCTAGGTGGGACTTCAACTATATCTAATTTGAAACCATCATCTCGACGAGCTAAATTCAGTAAATTCGTAGTTAACATACGCATATTACGAACTTCCTCTAGGCTTGATCCTATACTCTCACTACTTTCCAAAATGGTTGCATTTGGATGTCTAAAAAGACCTTCCAGACGATTCTGTAACACAGCTAAAGGCGTTCTCAATTCATGACTAGCATTCTCAA
The DNA here is from genome assembly GCF_049893385.1 of Streptococcus sp. VTCC 12905. NCBI lineage: Bacteria > Bacillati > Bacillota > Bacilli > Lactobacillales > Streptococcaceae > Streptococcus > Streptococcus sp. VTCC 12905. Next base: position 72,548 of record NZ_JBMVJC010000006.1, read on the forward strand.
CGAAATCCTTTTGTTTTTGATAGCTAATTAAGATAGGTCGCATACTCAAATTTGACAGATAAATACTAGCCAAGATGGAAATAAGCCAAGCAGATACCATTACAATAGCTACAGCAGTTTCATACGTCTCAATGGATGATTTTATCTGACTCACATTCACGAAAATTGTCGCGTATTTAATATCATAGGAAGAATAATAGCCAAGGTCATCTGGTGCCAATTCAATAGTAACATAACGATAATCTTCTGAACCCCCGAATGTAGAATCAACCGTTACTTCCTTTATTTCGCCTAAATTTTTCTTGTCTAAGGATAAATCAGACAAACCGGTAAAGCTATCGGGGTTAACTACTTGACCATCTTTTGAATAAAGCAATACATGTGTATTGTAACCAAGTTTCAACTGATCGTCTTTCTGATTTTTAGGGGAGTTTGGTGTATCTGAATTAGATTCTGCAGAATCACTTTCATCAGCAATATTTCCATCTTGAATAATGAATTCTGAATTTGGTTCATAGGTCCGTGCAATGGCAAAACCAACCACCAAAGCAGGGGCATCTTTGATACGAGCCAGTGTTGAATCAGAAGTCTGATACATAGTTGAGCGCATTAACTGGAAGATAATGGCGGTCATTAATCCGAAAATGAGTGTAAAAACAGCAAAATATCTGATAAAAAATGAAAATTTATCTGTTGAAATGATTTTTTTAAATCGCTTAGACATTTTTCAAAATGTAGCCGACACTACGAAGAGTTTGAAGATTTTCTCCAAATGCGGTTCCTTTCAATTTTTTCCTTACTTTCGATACGTAAACTTCAACAACTGAAATGGTTGTATCACTATCAAATCCCCAAATACGATCAAAAATCTGTGTTTTAGGTAAAATCACATTCTGGTTCTGTAAGAAATATACCAACAAATCGAACTCTTTCCCTAACAATTCTACTTCTTGACCATTGACTGTCGTAGTATTTGTAGATAAGTCGACAGTAACATCTCCGTATGTTAGAGTATTTTCATTGAACTTCCCTGCTCGTTTTAACAAGGCTTGAATACGCATTTTGAGTTCTTCTAAATAGAATGGTTTTGTGAGATAGTCATCTGCACCCAATTCAAACCCATGTCCTTTATCCTCTAGGCCTTCCTTGGCTGTCGTAATCAGAACAGGAGTTGAGACCCCTTTTTCACGCAATTCTTTTAATACTTGAAAACCATCTTTCTCAGGTAACATTAAATCTAAAAGAATTAAATCATAAACCCCTGTTTCCGCTTCGTAAATACCTTCTTCACCATCAAAAACTTGCATAACGTCTGCAAAATCATCTAAAAAATCAAAGACTGAATTAGAAAGGCTTAAATCGTCTTCGATCAATAATATTTTTATCATATACTACTCCTTTACTCTATCCAAGACCATTTATTACATGGAAATTATCAACATCATTATAACACGGAATTTTAAAAACCAAAATAATTTATGATTCTACTCGCTTGAGCTTTCCTCGTTTTCTATTTGTGCTTTTATTTCTTCATTCCGTTTCTTCAACTCATTCACTTCATCCGATGAGCTAGAATTTTCACTTGTAGTTGAATCCGATTGTGATGCCCCGATCGTTGCATCTGGTGGAGTCATACCTTGACCACCTCGACCGCCACCTTGCCCAGGTTCATTGGGCATTTGTGATTTATCAAAACCTTCAGGAGATTGATTTTGTACAGTAGTTGATTGACTTTGGGTAGAAGTAGAATTGGATAATTTGCCTACCCCCATTCCTCCAGCAAAGCCAAAGGTTGCTGCAGTAATCCCCACATTCGCTAGTAAAATAAGTGGTTGCTCTTTTAATTTGCTTAAGAATGACATACATTACCTTACATTTTGATTTCTTGGTAACATTCCTCACACTTCCGCTTTTCCTATGATATTCTTACCATACAGTCATTATAAGTCCCTTTGCTTAAGGTTTGCTAAAATGGATGGTAAGAAAAAGAAGACCTTGCGGCCTTCTTTTGGGGTAGGTTGGTTACTATCATGTTAAGGTGGGGAGGGGAATAAATACAAATTGAAAACTTTTTCTTTCATATACTTTTGAAAAAAGCTACTGATTACAATTTCAATCAAACATTTGTGTCTTGGCTTTTCTTATAGTACTTCAACAAAAGACTAGCAATAAACTTTGGCCAGAACAACAAATACATTTCATAGTCTTCTTTTGTACGAATATTGTTTTCAATGCTATTTGTCGTCTCAGATTCCTCATGGATACGATGATACATCAAACTCTCATCTACAAAGGTAAAGCTACCATTTTTCTGAGCAATTTGATACCAAGCAAACCAATCAAGAGAAACTTTCATTTCTTCATTGAACTTGAAATCATTCAGTTTCTTCAAATTATAGGTCACAGCTGGACAAGAAATTGGATTACCAAAAGCTAAAACCCTATTCCGCCAAAACTTCCATTTGGGAAACATGGCCATTGTCCGTAACATGAGATGCTTGATTTTCAAGTTTGAAGTTAATGGAATAATGTTACCATCTTTCACTTCTTGATAGTCAGAATAGGCAATCAGCGTTTCCTCTGTCATCTGAGACATTATTTTTTCACAATAGTCTGGTAAATAAATATCATCTTGATGAGCAATTGTAGCATAAGGGGTTGTTACAAAAGAGAGTGCTAAATTCCAATCTTTTCCAATACCCCCTCCTTGTGCGGTATGCATTACGATTGCATTATTTTGGCAAATTTGCTCTATATATTCACTCGGAGTACTAGTATATAGGATAAGTTGTGATTTAAGTGTTTGCTTCTTTAACGAATGGATGCATTCTTCTAGATACTTACTATCTCCATAAGCACAGATAACAAACGTATGATTATTCTGCATCAGATTCCTCCATTTCATCAATTCTTTTTTTAGCCATCGAAACTTCTTGAATAAGATTTTTAATCTGCTGCTTTTGTTGAGATAGAGCCATACTATGCAAAAATTCAATTACCAAAAGAATAAAGATTGCCACAGATAATAAGAAGTTCGAAGTTAGGCCAAACCCAAACAAATAAGCCAATTTAACTGGAATAACCTCAAACAGAACAAAAACAATCATTCCAAAACCAATCACTATCCACATAAAAGCATGTTCAAATAGGATATTGTTTTTATTGATATTTCGGAAAATATAGTAGAGAAAACCGATTGAAGCCAAGAGCATTGCAAGGGATTGAATTGTCATTATTCTCCCTCCTTCATAAGTGATGCAATCAAAATGGAAGAACATACTTCCACCATGTAACGAATTGATTTAAAAGGAGTAATTGACGAAACACCTCCTGCCCTCTCGAACATGTTAGCAGGTGATTCAACAATCTTAAAATTCTGTTTTATCAAATGTACACTTGATTCTGGTTCTGGATATTTTGTAGGGTATCTCCTTGCAAATTGAGCAATCACTTTTTTATTACCTAAGCGATAACCTGATGTCGTATCCCAAATGCGTATCCCTGTCGTTAATTTGATCATATTGGATATTACCCCGATTCCAAATCGTCTCATAAAACTAGTTTGAAATTCTGATAAAGTTTCACCAACAAATCGTGAACCAATCACCATATCAGCCTGACCAACTAAGATTGGCTGAATTAAGCTATTTAATGAACGAATGTCATGCTGACCATCACCATCAAATTGAACTGCTACGTCATAGTCATTGTCCAAGGCATATTTATATCCCGTCTGAACAGCTCCACCAATTCCTAAATTTTGTACTAGGTGAACAGCATTTAATTTATTTTGAATCAAAATTTCTTTCGTGCTATCTGTTGAACCATCATTGATGACAACATAATCCAATTGGAAATTCACACTATTTCTATAATCTATAATTCCCTGAACAGTTTGAAGGATACTTTCTTCTTCATTGTAGGCAGGGATAATCATTAATACTTTCATTTTTTCTCTCTAAAACTAGAATTCTATATAACTTTTTAGATTCTACTTACTCATTTGAAGAAACTATAATATACATATTTCAGCATAGCTATCCTATTATTCATTAAAGTCGAAGTTTATGTCTGATTTTTGTCGCGATATTGCTGATCAATCTTGCATAACGCTCCAATCTTGTTGGACGCATATTTAAAGTCAGTAACTCTTTTATGTGACTTAAATTTGTATTTTGGTGTCCAGTATATTCTAAGTGATTGATGCCGTTCAGTATTTCTTTATAGGCAACTTCCGGTGTATATAAAGTACGTAAACGTTCCACATCAAGCCGAGCTTTATCTGAAAAATTTCTAAAGGATTCAATCACTTGCTCTAACTTAGTCACCAACTCCTCTATATCGCCCAATTTATAAATTTGACCTGCTGAGAATATTTCAAATGCCGTCAAATGTCCTAAATTATCTGATAGAATTACTGGAAGCCCTCTTAAGATTGCTTCAACATAGACTAAGCCAAAAGTTTCCATAGATGAGGGGAAAACACAGATATCTCTATCAGTTACTTCTTCCCAAGGATTATCTAAGTTACCTAAAAATTTAACATTTTTCTGTAATTTATTTTCATGGATATATTCATCACAAATAGCTTTGTATTTACTATCCCATCCTCCAATAAAAACCAATTCAATATCTAATCTATTTAGTGTCTTATATGCTTTTATAAGTTCTAATTGATTTTTTCCTTCTGTTAATCGACCAACAGAAACAATTCTAACTTGATTGCCTTTTTTTAAAACTTTTGTTTCTTGCTCAGTATAAGAAATAAACGAATGGACTTTCTTATTAAATAGTGGTGTTAAAAAATTATTTAACTCTCCAGTCACACTAAATAATTCTGAAGAATACTCTTCTATGAAGTCAATTTTATCAACATAATAAGCAAACTCATTTTTAGGAAATTCATGAATTAGCCAGAAATGAGGAACCTTTTGACATGAGGCAGCAATTGCTCCTTGAAAAACATTAACAGTATTTGAAATAACCAAGTCTATCTCATTTTGCTCAATAATTTCAGCTATGTCTTGAACATTCTGGCGATAGTAGCTTGTAGCCTCTTCTCTATTAAGGATTTCTCCACCTGGTGCATCCGGCCACCACCACTTAATAGTTGGCAAATAGTAATTCTTAACCCCTATCATTTTATAAAGTTGCTCATGCTTATCTTGTGGTTCCCCTCCTATTGCATGAGTAACATTTATAACTGTGTGTCCCAGTTGAATAAGGTACTTCATTAGATAATAAATCGACTTCTCCGCACCATTATCCATACTAGTCGTAGGAGAAATAAACAAAATACGTTTCATTAGACTAACTCTTCTTTCAAAAAATCATTAATTCTATTTGCTGTAGTGCAATGATTCATTACAAACTCAAAAGCATTTTCTGCTATTTGTTCTCTCAAGTCTTGATCAAGAATCAATCTCTCCAATTTACTTTCCCATTCGTTATCATCTGCTAGAACTCCAGTCACTCCATCTTGAATCATCTCTTCAAATGCCCCAATATTACTTGCGACTGTCACAACTTTGACTGCTGCCGCTTCTATCCATTTAATTTCCGACTTTGCTTCATTAAAGGTTGTGGTTACAAGTGGCGCCAAGTTAATATCAACTTGTGAAATTAAATTTGGAAGCTTTCTCCAATCAACATACTCATGACTCACAATCTGTTTTTTGAATTTTTGGAATGGTTTAGGAATGTCTAAATATCCTACTATATGCAATTCCACTTGCGGATACTTTTGAAGTAGATGTAGCAATGCTTGACTAATTAAATCAAAATTTTCGTTGTGTGTAATCGATCCTGAGAAATATCCTATTTTGACGTTATTGTCGTTCGAATTTTTCTTAACTTGTAAACTGCGCTTAACTAATTCTTTAGACAAGACGTTGCGATTCAAGATAACCTTGTTTTTATATTGTTCGAGCTCCTCTTTCAATTTCGAAGTCGATGTGATAGCATAGTCGCAGAGAGAAAGCATTTTTTTGTAAGCTAAGACACTTGTATCATAGCCTTTTTTCTCTCTCTTGCTCAAACCTTGGGTAAATACAAGTTCATCTGTAAATTTTGTATCAAAAACTAAATCATCAATATCAAAATAAACAGGTCTGTTCTTTGTGTGTGCTGCCCTACAAATTTCTTTCAGCATATCATTGAATGGAGCTCTATAAATAATAATATGACTAGCAAACTGTACATCCTGAAGTTGTACAAGAGAATTATTTATCACTCGAACTGTATAACCAAGTTCTCGCAATTGCTCAGCCTTATTTAACACACGATAACGTGTACATTGTGGAATAATATTTTCGACACCATCAATAATCAAAATATAAGATTGATTTTCTCTAGTTTTAAAATCTTCTAATATAGAAGACACCACTTCAATCGGATAATCTGTTTCCTTAGCAATATACTCCATCAAATCTGGAATCTCAGATTCTCTTTCTAAACCATGCCAAAAATATTGTTCTCTGTCATAATTTCTAAAGGCCGAATACTTAACTAATGGACAACCTTGCTTTAATAATGTAAGCGGATGAATATACAATGCACTATCTTTCGTGTCTTTAATCAGTGCATCATACTTAAAGCCTCGATCATAAAAATATTTTGCAAACACAGTTTCATGTTTTCCAATTGCCTTATTACGAGAATCCGTATCAGAGAGCTTTTCCCAATAATCATAGAATCCTTCATACCTAAGCAAGCTATTTTCAATAACAACAAAATATGATTGTAAGTGCTTAGGAATTTTACCATAAGGGTTATAACCAGTAAAGTCTAGTTGCTCCTCACCCATAGAAATTCCCCAAAAGTCTAGCTGATCGGAATTAAACTCGGAGAAAACCTCTTCCAAATCTCTAAAAGGACCAATATTCGTATCATTAACCAAGATGAGCTGATTATACTGTTGTAACGCCTCTTTTCCAGTATGTATTATCCCATGTCGGAAAGCCGCAACGTCATACCCCTCATTTTCTCTTTCCACAACCTTACCATATTGTGCTAAACGATTTATATCAGCCTGTGGAAGTTTACCATTTACAACAATTAAAACATCTCGAGAAATTTTAGCTAATGCCTCTAAAAAAATTACTTTATAGTCCTGTAAAGATGATTGATATTCATAAATTGTGTAAATCAAATAACGATTTTTGATATCTGAATAATTATTTCTACGTTGCTTATCACGTTGCAAAGCTAGTAGTGTTCTCTTAATATTTTTTGGAATTCTCCAGAAAAACTTTGCAACATTTTTGGTAAGCTCCAATATATAAAACAATAGTTTGTATTTACCTGATAAGATAAATAATCGCGTTGTGAAACTTCTAATCCACCTTTTCACAGTGTTACCAATCACTTTCTATTATTATCTACTTTTATAAATTTTCAAAAGTTTATTTTGAATAAATGTCGATAAATATATCCCCAGAACTCTGGTCAGTAAACCTGAGATTCTAAACGAAACAAGTTCTACCCTCTGTGAATATTTTAGCAAATATCTAAATTTTTTCACAAACATTTTTATATCAGAATTATTCAGATATGGAAATACAAATGGCAAGATGGAAATATAAGAATTTGATAAATAAATCAAAAGTGCTTCTTGCTTCTCATTCGATAGTTGTTTATAATTCTTTAAATTTTCTTCAATTCCTCTAAAGGCATGTTCTATATGCCGAAGCGTGATAGTGTTTGTAATACTTCCAGTTCGATTCTGACGATACATGCACTGTGTGTTGTCCATGACTATAAAATTATTCAGTTCCTTAAGTAAATTTGCACACCAAATGCCGTCTTCATATAGATAGCCACTCAAGAAATTAAGATTTGAAGAAAATTTATCTCTTCTAACACATTTATTCCAAGCAGGAGTGATTAGTGCTCCTGTTTCGACAAGTAATCTTGTATCTGTAATAACCTGATGAAGCGGTAATTTTTTAGAAAAAGTTCGAACTGCTACATCATCCTTGCCGTAAAAGTAGGAAAACGGATAGATGACTGCATCAATAACTTCATCATGTGAAATTATTTCTCTATTAACTTCATCTAAAAAGCATATATCGGTCCAAAAGTCATCTCCATCCAGAAATAAAATATAGTCACCACTAGCATTCTTTATCCCTGTATTTCTGGCTGCAGATAATCCCCCATTAGATTGATGGAATACCCTTACCCTATCATCTTTAGCTGCTAATTTATCGCATATATTGGAGGTTTTTCCATCTGTAGAACCATCATCAATCAACAAAATTTCAAATTCTTCGTGTGTCTGATTCAATACACTATACACGCATTCTTCAAGATAATCAGCGACGTTATACGCTGGGATAATAACGGAAAACTTCACTCCTACACTCCTTTTTGCAATCTAGTCTTTCTATATATCATAAATACAGGAATTAAGACTGTAATAATTTTATAGCGTAACATAGGAAAAGGCTTCATAACAATATTGAAAAGATTAAAGCAGAAAAAGTAAAGCTGCCAACCACTCTCAAACTGGGTACCTCTCCATGGCGTCTGATTTAATGCAGAAACATAGTCCTCTCTAAATCGATGTTTATTCCCGATTCTCCATGGGCGTTCTTCGCCTAAAAAATGAACAATACGTGGTTGCTTACGGATTTTTACAAATTCTTCTTTTGAAATAAACGTTGAAGGCCTACTTAATTTTTCCAACGTACGATATGGATAAACATCAAAAATATTAAAATAATTATAAGTGATTGAGAGTGTTTTTATCTCTTCTTTCAATGCCCCATTCAGTGCATCTTGATCATTAGCAAAAAGCTCTCCATTTTTTTCTTTATAATAATCAAAAATAATTGTACCTATACTTTTTGAACGCCACCGTTTCAAATCGATTAGAAGAACTCCCGCATTATGATATGTATACGTACCCAAATTTAAGCCTTTTCTTCTCTCAGATGAAGCTGTCGGTTCTGGGCACATTCCAAGGACTTTCCCCTCCAAATCTACTTCCCATAGCTCCCGAATATTTTCTAAAACTAAAGTATCTCCATCTAAATAGATGATTCTATCAACTTCTTTGGGCAGTAATTTATCTACAAGTAATCTTGCAAGTACAACCGAAGCCCAACCATTTGTGTCAACTTCAAAATCAAAATATGATTCCAAGTTTTCCAATTCAACGATTGTCAATTTATTACCTCCGTCGGTAACAAATTGATGAAGGTTTTCTTTATTCTGTTGACTTATACCATCTGAGAAAAGATAAAAATGGCATGTATCGTCTTCGTTTAATGTTCGCATGATTGAGCCCATACAAGCTGCAACTTGCGGGACAAAAACATCATTCAATGTAAATAATATATTCACGTTTCCCTCTTCCACTATCTTCTTACAACCAATAATAATCCACTATCAAAAATAGATACATGATAAAGTTAATGACTACCGTGCCAGTGAGCAACCGTGTCAAATACTTCTGTTTTACCGATACACTTACCTGCTCTTTTAACATTAAACATGCCGGAAATAGATAGACTAAAAACGGAGTAAAGTATCTTCCTTGAGCCCCCTGAGAAATTATTGCATTTGGTCCAATAGCTGTTGGTGTCCATGCAAAATACATGCCCGCTACAATGATAGCTACCTGAACAGGGAGTACAAATAACGAAGCAAGACCTTCTGTTTTACTTATTTTAAAATTTCCATCATTAAATAATAATAGCGTAAAAATGAAAATATCTATAAAAATTAACCAGAGAGGTAGTTGAGTGACAAACCAGCCAAAATAACCAAAAATACCAACCGTTAAAATACCATTAAGATGATCATTTCTATTATTGATAAATAAACTGTTTATCATCACTTTCACAAAGTGCACGACACCACCTCTGTTATGTAGGAATAGATAGCTAACAAGTAAAACTAGTCCAAACCCCAAAATAAGAATTGGTAATCTTCTCTTTTGAATCCATTTTAAAATCGAATTAAACTTAGATAAGATACCTTCAAATTCAAAATCAACAAAAAATAATAACGCCAAGAGCAAAACATTATTTGCTTTTGTTAGATATAGTAGCAAGGATAGTAATATTAAGTTAATAAATTTCCTGGTGGTCAGTACCTTGTCTACCAATAAGTTAACATAAAAAACAAAAAATGCAACAACAGCCAGATAGTTCACCACATCATAAGACAGTGAGCCAGCCTGCTGAATCATCATAGGTAAAAGTGAGACAAAAAACAGGGTCATCTTCCCATACTTTATTTTTTTTATCAAATAGTAGATACCTATAATATAGACTATTGTATTAAAAAGGCGCCCTATAGTGACCATCATACCATATGACGGATAAATCAATTTACCTACAACTAGACCAATTAGCTGAGGTGTACTCATTAACGATTTCAGAGAAAAATCGATAGATAATTTATCCTTTGAAAAATCACGAATTTTGGTAAAAAGGCTTGAATATTCTGTAGAATCAACTGCATGAATCTCCGGTTCTGAATACGTAAAATCTGCTGTCCGTAATCCATTCATTGCCTCTGTATCTCTACTTGTCGGAGAATCAAATAATATATTCCACGACATAAAAGCATGTGTTGCTTCATCAGGAACCTTTGTCACAGGCATAACAAATATTGAAATCAACAAAAAGGGGATTGCTAACCTTAAAAATAATTTTTCTATCTTCATTCTTGTACTTCCCAATTCAAATGTTTTTGCAATTTTAGATATATTACGAAAGAAATTAAAAACCAAGTCCACATCGAACTAACAAAAGCAATAGCTGCCCCCAATATTCCATAATATTCTACCAGTGGATTAGAAATCAATATGGATAATAAACAAGAAATTGCAAATGAAATTACGAGATACTTTTGCTTCCTCAAAACAGTAAGCATGTTATCACAAATGGTTGCAAAGGTACTCGCAATTCCCCCAAGCATTGTTATAATAAAGCTGAGCCAGTATTTATTAAGATTCGTTCCGTAGAGAATATTTAATGCTGGAATCCCCAATACTATTCCCCCAACCAAAACTAACACAGCCAATCCGACAACCATTTTAATGATACGCTTCTGATATTGTTTAAATTGATTATAGTCCCCAGCTCTTCTATATATAGCTAACTGAGTTATCATGGGTCTAAACAAAATCAATAAAATATTCATTGAAAAAACAGGCATAAATAAAATATTAAAATCTCTTTGAACACCTGTTCCTATAACACCTCTCTCAAAAAAAGTATTGAGAGCATATTTAGGTTGATTATAGATAGTAACAAGTAAAAATGCATTAATAAATAACGGCAAGCATTCTAATAATATATTTTTAATGGCTTTCAAATTAATTTCTTCTTTGATAACCCTCGTAAATTGAAACACATTCGGAACATCAAAAAAGAAAACAAATAAATATGAGCTAATTACTAGATAGATTAATGAGAGTAGCAGGTTATTAGTTAAAAACAAACCAAAACCAAATGTTAAAATTACAATAGAGTTTCTCAAAAAAAGTGATTTACCTGCAATATCTAGCCGAGCATTTTGTTGAAACAATCCTTGAAAAACATCCGATAGAGCATCACTTCCTCGATACAAACATATTAGGAAAATACAAGCAGATTTTTGAAATTCATATTTAGACAGAAAAATATAGCTTAAGGCAAGTAATAGCATAATAGTGATTGTTATAAGCCTTGTTGCAAGATACTGGCTAAACGAAAACTTTTTCGAAACATCAGTCGCTTGATAATCTCTTACCTGAAAACCAGCAATGATTACAAAAAGATTTGCTACTGCATAAGCAAAACTAAAAATATCAGCCTCTAATTCCGTCAACAAACGTGTTACTAGTAACAATAAAAATATTGATATTGCTGCTGATGAAACACTTCCTAATAAATTCCAAATAAATATTGTTTTTGGTGATACTATTCTGCTCTTCACACTATCTTCCTCTTGTTTATTATCCATTATCCCTAATTTTTAAATAGAGATTTCTTTATCATCTTAAACACGCTTACAATCCCAACTGATATTATCTTTAGTGTTCTTTTCAGTCCAATTTGTAAAAATTCCTTTTCTTCAATAATTAAACGCAATTCCCTTTCGCTTGAAAAACTAATCTTTTCCAATATTGGACTCACATTTTCAGTATTCTCGACCACTGCATAATCGTTTGATAAATCCCACGCGCTATAAATAAATAATATTGGAACTAGCAATGATCTAACTTCTTTTGAAAAATCAATGTTTCTAAATTCTTCCTCAATCTTATTAAAGTGTTCTGTTTTTATCCAATACCAACTTACTTCTTCTCCAATTATATAAGGTACTTTATAAAAATCAACTTTCTTAGTTCTCACAAGTGATTCATAAAGTATGTTCAATTGACGAATAAGTTCTGGATTGCCCTCTCGAAGACTTTTTCTATCATATCTTTGATTAGTTGTTAAGTCTGGAATAACTACAGCCAAATTAGATTGGGATTCAAAATTAGAAATCACTGTATCAAATGATGTAAAAAACATTTTCCTCAACTGATACCTGTCAATAATATCCTCTACAGAATATTTTATTTCCTTTGTTTGTTTGACAGTTATATGAGCAAGATATTTGGCATTTCCCATATAGTTTTTTACTATTTCAAAAAAATGCAATTCATCTGTGACTTTTATAATCTGAGCTCTCAAATGGTAGGTGAACAAATATCTCTCAACTATAATACACTTATTTGAAAAATCAGCTTCTGGCAATGTTATTAGTAACTGGCACCTATCGGCTATTTTGCATAACTCTTCAATATACTCTTCAAAAATAGATACTGATTCTATGTGAATATGAAAAAGTACCGACGTCGAAGATAGAACGGTTTCCGTCGTTTGCGAAACCTGTATTTGAGGAATGAAACTCGTACCCGGAATAATTATCTGTCTCAAATGCCTTTCGATTAATTCAACTGGATATTTCGTTTTCATCCTAATAAGATGTAATAAAGAGTATATTCTATCTGGATATTCAGTAAAACTCTTTATTTTTATGAATGGAACATTATTTTTAAGTATAACTTCTGGATATTCTAGTGTAACGTTACTATTTTCAAGGTTCTTACAACAAATGGACGTATCTAATACACACTTATAGCTATAGCCCTCTGATAAAAGTATTTTAGTCAATTGGCTCTCATATAATTTTATAACATCTTGAATATTTGTTAACTCACTTACAGATGACCAAAATCCAACAAATGCTTGACTCTGCAAGATTCGTTTTTTAAATACCATAAAATATGACTGTAAATGTTCAGGGACAACTACACTATCTATTCTTGTCTCTAAGTGATTGGTCATCCCCCAAAAATCTACATTAACATCACTGTCAAATTGACTATAATAATCCTCCAGGTTCCAGAGGGGGCCGAAACATGTATCATTCATCAGAGTTACCGAATCATATTGATAAATTGTTACTTGATTCAGCCCTTCTTTCCATGCCGCAAAATCATAGCCAATATTATCTCTTTGGATAAAAAAATCAATCAGTCGTTCCGACTGTAAATATTGTACTTTGTCCTTTGAAACATGGCTGTTAGAAACAAAAACTATGTCTGAATAAATACTTCGTATCGACTTTAATTGATAATAAATATATTCACTGACTACATTATATTTATTATAGTGAACATATACCAACAAATGCGACATTCTGCCTCCGTTATATTTTATTAATCTAGTAGCTCCCATTGGCTATTTCTCTGAATAAACCCGGTTGCTGCGTCTTGCTCTGCAATATTATCAGTGCTAAACTTCCTACTAATAATAATAGCTGGTGTATCAGAAGTCTTGGCAAATAATAATGGCTGCTTATTACTATTTCGTACTGACACCGCCATTTTTAATTTTGCCTGATTAATTGAAGGTAGCTTACATTTCACTCGGAAAAACTTCTCGCCTTTACCAAATGTTTTTAAATCCATAGAATTGTCGTTATATACATCAAAATGACGTTCTAAATCTAAAAATGTAAATGCAACATGTGTTTCAATATCTTCTAAAACCGTATATCTAAACTCGATTTCAATTGATTCATCTGGTTCAATTTGATTTTTTGAGACCAGGTTAATCTGCAAATCTTTTACAATATCACTCTGATGCAGAGGTTCTTCGTTTTCTGTAACTTCGCTTATTGAGGCAAGCACATTATCAAAACTGTATTGATTAGCTACGTCATCAGGTTCTCCTAATGCCTTGACGTATCCTTTCTCTATAAGAAGAGCTTTATTACAATACTTTTTCACAGCTCCCATATCGTGTGTAACAAGAATTGTCGTTTTTCCACTTTTTTTACGCTCTAGGAAATAATCATTACATTTACGCTGAAAGGCCTCATCACCGACTGCTAGAACCTCATCAAGTATCAGAATATCTCCTTGAGCTTTTATAGCAACTGAAAAGGCTAAACGTACTTGCATACCACTAGAATAATTTTTGAGTTTCTGATTCATGAATTCACTTAATTCCGCAAATTCAACAATATCATCATACATTGCATCAATTTCTTCTGCAGTAAATCCTAGCATCGCACCGTTTAGGTATACATTTTCCTTACCAGTTAGTTCCGGATTAAAACCAACACCAAGTTCAATAAAAGAAACTAATTTACCATCCACAGCTACAGTCCCTCTTTCAGGAACATATATTTGAGATAAAATTTTTAACAGTGTTGACTTACCAGATCCATTGCGACCAACAATTCCAAAAAAGTCCCCTTTTTCAACTTCGAAACTGATATCCTGCAAAACATTATATTCCACGTAGCCTTTAATTCCTTTAAAAAGATTAACTAATGTAGTTCTTAAACTCTGACTACTCTCCGTTGGAAGTTTAAAACTCTTGCTAACATGTTCTACCTTTACAGCAATATTCTTATTTTTTACCATTACAAAATCTCCGCAAACTTTTTAGCATTTTTTCTAAACACAGTTATACCCAATAGGTAAATAACGACTGGAAGAATGTACGGAATTGCCACAATAAAAGGATTTTCTATCAATTCACTAACTGTAGTATTCCCAGAATAAACGATAAAATGTCTCAAGTCTTGAATAATTTGTGCAACAGGATTCAACATCATCAACTTAGCAAATGTTACTTGCCCTCGCTGTAAAATGAACGTTAATGAATAAATAATTGGTGTTGCATACATTCCAGCTTGTAAAAACACTTCCCAAATTGGACCAATATCTCTAAATTTTACAAATAATGAAGATAAAATGAAAGCTATACCTGTTGCTAGTAATGCCAATTCAAAAAACAAAGGGATAATAATAAAAATAGACCAAGTAAGAGGAACCCCGTTAATGGCAGCGAATACAAATACAACTATTAAATTAATAGCATAATTAATTGCTGCTCCCGCTACTGATGAAAAAACAATAATTTCTTTCGAAAAGTTTAACTTCCGCAATAAATCTCCGCGTGAAACAATTGACATCATCCCCATATTAGTTGCTTCTGTAAAAAAGTTCCAGGTTACCATACCTAACAATAACCCCACTGCATAATGAGGAGTTCCGTCATCAAAACGCAAAAAGCGGACAAATACTAAATACATAATTGTAAAAAGTAATAATGGTTTCAAAATCGACCAAAGATGCCCAATGAGAGAACCTTGGTAACGTAACTTAAAATCTGTTTTAATCATCTCTCTCAAGAGTATTTGATTTTCTTTATTAAATAAATTCATAACTATTCCTTATATGCAAATTTTGTCACAATCAGTGTTGTGAATACTAATGTATGGAAGGCTTTGTTTTTTTTCAATCCATATTTTCTCAAAATCCTGAATCGTTTAAGCATCGGTTTATCCATAATGGTTACAAATGCTTCAATTAACTCTCTATTTGACTGAGATAGAGGCATTTGTAGTAAATGACTGGCTTGTTTTTGACTATTTTTAATCAAGTCCCAATAAACCGCAAATAAAATGTGAGGACGAATCCATTTTTTAAAGCGTTTTGAGAGAGTACGAGCCCCTAAAACATTATCTGAATGCTGGCGGTACAGTTCACCTGGTTGATCAATAAACACCAAATTCCCAAAGGCTGAAGCAAGTAAGGCTAAGTACCAATCGTGCATGAGTATATCATCCGTCTCTTGCCACATTTCTGCGAGAGCATGATTGATCATGGCGACCCCACCTGTTACCGTGTTTTCGGTCAACTCTTGAACTAATTCAGTATTTGCATGGTGAGATTGAGATTTAACCATGCTTTCAGTCATAATCTTTAAATCTTGATTGACCACTTTTAAATCCATATAAACCATTAAGGGAAGGTCAGCTAGATAGTTTTGAGCTTCCTTTAGACTAAGTTGCAATTTATTTGGCAACCAAACATCATCCTGATCACTAAAAAAATAATAGTCAGCCCTATCGTGGTTCACGAGTTTGTGAAAACTTTTTATAACTCCAAGATTGTCACTCTTATCACTATCAATAAGATGAATCCGACTATCTTGATGCTCAAAATCCTTAAGGATTTCTTTTGTATTGTCACTGGAACCATCATCACGGATGAAGAGAGTCCAGTCTGTGTATGACTGTTCTTGAATAGAACGAATTTGCTCAGCCAAGAACTGTTGACCATTATAGGTCGACATCAAAATATTGACTTTCATCGTAAAAATAATTCCTCGTACTCACGTGCGATTTTTTCCCATGTATAGGCTTCTTGCATGTGTTTTTTTGCAGTTTTTCCTAGCTCGATGAATTCTGCTTGTCCATCTATTTGATCAATCAAATGAGCCAAATTTCCTCCATCTTTGCTCCAATAATGAGCACCTTTCAGGGCAACTTTTTTATTAAAATCAACACCTAAAACCAAATTTTCATTGGTTTGTGCCAAGGCCTCGAGTAGACCAGGATTTGTTCCACCAACTTCATGTCCATGGATATAGGCACGACACTCCTGTCGAAGATACTTTAATAGTTCTTGATCGTACACTGTTCCAACAAATTTGATACGTGAATCAGATGCAAAATCCGTCTCCTCTTTGAGCTTTTGGAAATAAGCAGATCCTTCATGATTGGCTACAATGACCAAATCACGTTTTGTCTTGCTGACCATAAATTCCTTGATAGCTGTTACATAATTATTTTCTGGAACAAAGCGACCAACTATAAGGAAATATTCTTTCTCTTTTATTTTCCATTTTTCAAAATAGTGACGAACCTTCTCTGATTCATTCGTCAGAGTTGTCGGTGTCAAATCTGTACCATATGCTATAAAAGTTGTATTTGTAGCTGAGTATTCAGACTGAAGGTAATCTTCGATACCTTCATTGTCAGCGACAATCAAATCCGCATAACGAACCATCATTTTTTCAGAAAATTTCAGATAACGTTGAATTGGTTTAGCCCATTTTGCTCGTTTCCACTCCAAACCATCTGGATTGACAAACAAGGTACCTCCTACAGAGTGTATCATTTTTGCAAAAGGCACTATGAAGCCACCTATGGTATTTCCCAAGATATAGAAAATTGGTCGCTCAATCTGCTGTTTCTTGATGATTTTAAGGGCATAAGTAATCGCCATCATATCATAAGCAATCACACGAGCCGGTCCAAGTTTTGGTGGATTAATGGTAAAGCAATCTGCACCCAGGTAGGTTGAATGTTGATGATGACTTGTATCTGACAAGCACGCTACATGGTACTGAATCTCCTCAGATTCCTGATGGCTGACCAATTGTTGGACAAAGGTCTCAAAGCCACCATATTTTGCAGGCAGTCCACGACTACCGATAATAAAAACGTGTTTCATGAATCCTCTCCATCAAATAGCAGTTCTTTTCATTATACCATTTTTTGAAATAATTTCCTAATTCTATCAGCAGTTTTAGTTTCATATCCATATTTCCAGTATCAATTAGGCTTCACACACATGCTTATTTTTTCCCTATTCAACTTTTAAATTTAAAAAACAAATTTTGAGTAAATTAGAAAAATTTGTTATAATGTGTACTGGTTTTCACATAAAAATATAAAACTTAGAATTGTTAGTAAATATGAAATTAATCAAGCAGCTTATTCACACACTAATCTCCATAGGATTGCTCGGAAATTTTTTCCTGTATGCACATCTAATTCAAAACGAATTGGGTTCCATAAAAAATGATGGAACTGTAGAAATAATGGCAGAACAACCAAACCAAGTAATAGACAGCATCCAAATTAATGGACACTATGTTCAATCATCAGAAATTATCAAAAACCAATGGGGAATCAATGATGCTGAGTTAATTCCTAATTTTTCTTCTCTAAGTGAAGACAATTCACTCGTAATTAAATCTTCTTCTACTGTAAAAACCATATCCTTTGAGTACTTTATTAGTGAAAATCCGGTTATTGTAAATATTAAAGTTGGAGGACAATTGGTTGGAACTATTGATACCTCAAATGGCGATAAATATAAAAATTTAGCCTTCTTTAAACTTCCCTCTACTTTACGGATAACTAAAAACAATCAATTTTGGTATCTCCACTTAATAGTCATTGCCTTTGGCATAACCTGCTTTATTTTCAATAAAGCAACCTCGAGAATAAAAAAAAGAGAGATCATTTTCTTAATACTATTATTAATTGCTCAATATATATTCACTACTTTTGCATTCCCACGGTTATACCGCAATGAATTAGTGCTATTTAATTCGAACTTTAATAAAATCGAAACTCAACAGCTATTAATTTCACTAACTATTCTGATATTTTTTGGTCTTTTCGGATATAAACAACTTAGAGGTCGAGTCTTTAACGCATTTCAAAGAATTATTCTATCCGTGATTTATCTTTTAGTTCCCTTTTTTTCACTATTTCTTATTGAAAATAGCTATTCACAATTCTCTACTCTTTCTCAAAATAGTCTATTGAACAATCTAATCATTATTGGAGTAATTTATCTAATTGTAGCATTAGCAACTTCTCTTCGATTGGCAAGCCTCATAATTCTTTCTGCTTCAATCATTATTGGATTAAGCAATCAAATATTGATTGACAACAGAGGAACACCAATACTGTTTTATAATTTCTTTCAAATTACAGATGGTTTAAACGTAGCTTCAAGTGTAACAGTCAATATCAATAATAGGATGTTACAAAGTATAGTTTTCTCTTATATTTTGTTTACGTGCTTCCTTTTCATTCCTAAATTATCTTCACCAAGACTATTACCATCACAAACTTTTTATTCTAGACATGATTTTAAATGGTTAAATCGTTTAGGTAGGATTTTACTAAGTTTCGTAACTTTAATAACAGTATTTCCTTTTATTAATCAAACAATAGTTTCTAATGCAAATATTTCATTAAATTACTGGCGAATGTACATTACCTACGGTCAGTATGGACTCCCACTATCGCTTGTATCGTTCTACGAAGATAGTAAAATATCAAAACCAGAGGGATACTCAACATCAAATCTTGAGCAACTACTTGAGACATACTCCTCAGATACAATTACAAGCGCAACCAAACCAAATATAATTTTTATACAAAATGAATCTCAGAGTGATTTTTCAACTTTACAAGGTTTAAATTTGGAACCAGACCCACTCTTGAATCAACATGCTTTATTAGATAATTCTGTACATGGAACGCTTAACGTCTCGGTTTACGGTGGTGGTACAGCAAATACAGAATATGAAGTTCTAACAAGCAACGCTATCAGTTTTTTGTCTTCAAATTTATTCCCTTACCAACAGATTATTACTCAAGAACGGCCAAGTTTTGCATCTTATTTAAAGGATAAGGATTATGATACTGTTGCACTTCATCCTCAATCAGGAAATAATTACAATCGCCAAAAAGTATATCCTTTACTAGGATTTACGAAATCCTATTTTTTAGATTCAGAACGTGCAATTAGTGAACTCGCACCACTGACAATTGATAGGGGCTGGCCATCTGATCAATTTCTATTCAACGGAATAAAAGAACTCTATGAACAAAAAGGAGATACTCCATTATTTAGCTTTGTAGTTACCATGCAAGGTCATGGTGGGTATCTAAATTCAGAAGAAACCTATCCTCGCGAAGTTAGCATTAATGGTTCAACATCCGAATACTTAGCTGAAACAGAATTCCTGACAAATTTGAAGAAAACTGATGAAGCTTTTGCAGATTTAATTACTTATTTCAGTTCTTATAATGAACCAACTGTCATCGTTATGTACGGTGATCACCAACCAAGTTTAAGTCAAGAATTTTATTCACAGTTTATGGATGAAAGTAATCCCTCCTCCAAGTATTCTACTCCATTTGTGATTTGGGCGAATTTTGATATCAATGAACGGGAAGCTATAACGATAAGCCCAAACTATCTCGTTCCTTATTTGATGAGTATACTCTCTGAATCTGAATATGCACTTCCTCGATCACCTTATCAGCAGTTTTTGAGTGATATGCAACTCGAGCTGCCTATCATTACTAGCTGGGGTAATTTAGATGGTAATGGCCAACAAATTGAGGACTTATCAACCCTATCGCTCTACCAAACATATTTACAGCTCGAATACAACAGTGCAGTTGATAAAAGACCTTTAGAGGACTTATTTGAGTGATAAAATCTATTCTTTATAAACTGTAATGGGTTGATGAAAATCTGACACCTAGAGAGGACGAAATTCGTTCTCTCTTTTTTGCGATTATTTCTTCAATTTCAAATTCTAAGCTCAGGAATCAAGGGCCGATTCACTGACACTTAATTTATTCCATATTAATCATTCTAATAAATATTCTTGTCGCTTTTCATTATGAATCTATTTGAGACATTTTTTCCAAAGTAACCGCCCAATAACAAGGTATCTATCCAATCACTCCTTCCTCCAGTATACTGTTATAAAAAACAAACTGGAGGATTTTTTATGTCA